>DASQHH010000636.1:0-17525 GCA_035632195.1 Vicinamibacterales bacterium | reverse complement strand
AAAGGGCTCGCCAACGGGCTCAACGGGGCTGGCGCAGACGCTGCGCCATCAAAATCCGACCACGAGCAGCGTTACCCGCGGTTGCGCTCGAATTCCCTCATGAATGCCACGAGCGCATCGATCCCCTCCTCAGGGAAGGCGTTGTAGATCGACGCACGCATCCCGCCGACCGAGCGATGGCCTTTCAACCCGTCGAGACCCGCGGCCGTCGACTCCTTGACGAACGTCTTTTCCAGATCCTCGGTGCCAAGCCGGAACGTCACGTTCATCAGAGATCGGCTGTCCTTGTGGGCGGTGCCTTTGTAGAAGCCGGTACGATCGATCTCGGCGTACAGTTTTGACGCTTTCCGCTCGTTGACCTTTGCGATTGCGGCGAGCCCGCCCTGCCCGATCAGCCACTTCATCACGAGACCGAGCGTATAGACCGCAAATGCCGGCGGCGTGTTGTAGAGCGATCCGTTCTCCGCATGCACCGCATAGCTGAGCATCGTCGGCAGCGATGCCCGGCGCTCCGCGGCGCGCGCAACGAGATCCTCGCGGATGACGACGACCGTGACGCCGGCGGGGCCCATGTTCTTCTGCGCCCCCGCGTAGATGAGCCCATGGCGCGCGACGTCGATTGGCTTGCTGAACATGTCCGACGACGTGTCACTCACGAGGGCGACGTCGCCTGCTATCGGCGGCAGCTCACGGTACTCTGTGCCTTCAATAGTGTTGTTCGACGTCATGTGCACGTAGGCTGCGCCCGGCGTCAGCTTCAGCTCAGAGGGTTTCGGAATGCGTGCGTAGTTCTCGCTCTTCGTGCTCGCAGCGATGTTGACGGCGCCGACCTTCCTGGCCTCCTTGACCGCCTTCTCTCCCCACGATCCCGCGTCGATGTAGTCGGCCGTCGTCCCCGGCGCCAGGAGGTTCATCGGGACCATCGAGAACTGAAGACTCGCGCCGCCCTGCAGGAACAGGACCTTGTAGGTCGAAGGAATACCGGCGAGCTGCCGGATGTCGGCTTCGGCCTGCTGCAGGATCGACTCGAACGCCTTCGACCGGTGGCTGATTTCGAGGATCGACATCCCGACACCAGGCAGCGCGACGAGATCGCGCTGAATCTCTTCGAGCACCGGCATCGGCAGCACGGCGGGGCCGGACGAGAAGTTGTAGACGCGGTGCACGGCAGTCGTCATATGGTCACCAGATGGAGATCGAGGATGTCGGAGTTGCCTTGCCGGATCGTCTTCAGCAGACCATCTGAAGGCGCGCCGTCCACGTTGATGCGCGCGACGGCCGCTTCGGCGCCGTCGAAGATGACGTTGTCGGTTTCCTGGACGTTGATGTTCCCGCTGCGCAGGTGATCGAACACGTGCGCGAGGACGCCGGGCCGATCGCGATGCCGGACGACCAGCATGTGCGTCGCCGGCGTTTTCTTGGCGAGGTTCACGACATTCGGCACCTTGCCCGTGTTCTTGTACGCGGCAACGATGCGGACGGTTTCGGCGGCAATCGCTTCCTGCGCCTGGTCGGTGGAAGCGCCGATGTGATGCGTACCGTAGACGTTGGGCAGCGCCATCAGCGGATCGGCGAATGCGCCAGCGGCGCCGGCAGGCTCGTTCGCGAAGACGTCCAGCCCCACACGTATGTTCCGCTCGCGAACGGCTTTCTCGAGCGCGACATAGTCGACGACCTCGCCGCGAGCGGTGTTGATGAAGGAAGAGCCGGGCCGCAGGCTGTCGAACACCGACCCGCTGACCAGGCCGCGCGTTTCAGCGTTGAGCGCGAGATGGACGCTGAGGACGTCGCTCAGCCTCGCAACGTCCTCCGGCGTCTTCGCCACCGCCATCGGGACCGGCTCGTCGGCCGCATTCGCCCTGCCCGAGGAGAACCGGCGGCTCCAGACGACGATCGGCATGCCGAAGGCGTGCGCGCGCCGCGCGACTTCCTGCCCGATGTTGCCGTACCCGAGCAGACCGATCGTGCGCCCGAAGAGCCCGCGCGCCTTCGAGTACGTCTTCTTGTTCCAGGTTCCGGCGCGCAGCTCGGCGACGTTGTCGGGGATGCGCCGATCGAGCGCCAGGATCAGGCCGAACGTCAATTCGGCGACGGCGACCGCGTTCTTGCCGGGACAGTTCGACACGTAGATCCCGCGCCGGGACGCGGTTGCAACGTCGATGGTGTTGTAGCCGGCGCCGGCACGCACGACGAGCGACAGCACTCCGGCCTCCAGCACCGCCCCGGCGACTGCGGTGCTGCGCACCACCAGCACGTCGGCCTTCGAATCGCGCACCGCTGCCGTCAACGCGTCGTCTTTCAGATCCGGCTGGTAGACCACCTCGCAGCCGGCGGACTTGAGGCCGTCGAGCCCGCTTTGCTCGAATGTGTCGGCGATCAGAACCTTCATAGCGGATTGATCAGAAGTCCGTCCCGCAGCTTCGGCTCGAACCACGTCGACTTGGGCGGCATGATGTCGCCCGCGTCCGAGACCGTCATCAAGTCCGCGACTCCGACGGGATAGAGTGAAAACGCTGCGGCGGCGTTACCCGACGACACGAGCCGTTCCAGTTCGCTCGTTCCGCGCGCGCCGCCGACGAAGTCGATGCGCCTGTCCGTCCGCACGTCCGCGATTCCCAGAATCGGGGCCAGCAGCTGATCCTGCAGCACGCTCACATCGAGCGACGCGATCGGATTCGACGCATCCGGTGCAACGCGCGGCCGCAGCGTCTGCCACGCACCCGCGAAGAACATGGCGATATCGCCCTTGCGGTCCGGCGCAGCCGGTCCCGGCGCCACGCCAAACCGTTGGCGGACGGCGGCCATGAACGCCTCCGGCGTCAGCGCGCCGAGGTCTCTCACAATCCGGTTGTAGGGAAGAATCTGCACTTGATCGTGCGGAAACGCGACGCCCAGCATGGTCGATCCACGTCCGTCCGAGAGTGCTTCCCTTGCGCGGGCCGCGCTCGCCGCGCGATGATGGCCGTCGGCAATGTAGAGCGCCGGGATTTTCTTGAACGCCGCCACCAGGGCCTCGCACCCGGACGGGCTGATCCGCCAAACCGTGTGGCGGACGCCGTCGCGGGCGTCGAAATCGAACAGCGGCGGCGCCGCCGTTTCGCCCGCCACGACGCGGCTCACGTCGCCGGCGGCCCGGTAGGTGAGAAATACCGGACCTGTCTGCGCGCCGAGCGCGATCATGTGCTTCGTGCGATCGTCTTCCTTGTCGCGCCGCGTGCGCTCGTGTTTCTTGATGACGTCATTCGCGTACTCGTCGAGCGACCACGCAGCGCCGATGCCCGTCTGAACGTGCCGTCCCATGGCCAACCGATACGCATAGACCGCCGGCTGGGCCTCGACGACGAGCGAACTCTTCTTCAGAGCGTCGTAGTTTTGAGCCGCTCGGCCGTACACCGCTTCGCTGTGCGGATCCGTGGCGGCGGGCAGATCGATTTCCGCGCGCGATACGTGAAGAAAGCTGAGCGGCTCGCCGAAAGCGAGCCCGCGCGCTTCCTCTGTGCTGACCACGTCGTACGGAACGGCCGCAATCCGCGCGGCGACGTCCGGCCGCGGACGCACCGCTCGGAATGGATTCAGCGTCGCCATCGACCTTCCAGCTTACAGCCATCAGCTTTCAGCTGTCAGCACTCGTGAAGGCGTCCGGCTGCTACTCCCGGCCGTGAAAATCGTCGACGATGCGGAAGCGGCTGAACAGGATCGGGACTCGGCGACGCACGGTCGGTCGAGTCGACGCCGAAAAGCGGGCCGGCCGCACGGCTGGCGGCAACAACACTCTCGGTTTAGCTTTCGCTCTCGGCGGCGTCCGCGGGGGAACGGCGGGTGCTGCAGACACTTGCGTCCAGGCCGGCGGCGGGGGAGCTGGAGGCGGCTGGGGGGACGCCACACGCATCGCGTGCGCCGCGGCCACGCCGAGAAGGCCGAGAAAGAGCGCGAGGCCGACGTGCAACAGCGTCCGTCGTCCCGGCGCCGGTTTCGCCGGAGGCAGTGCGGCATCGAGCGCGAGCTTCTGCAGATAGAGTCGTTCGTCCGCTTCGCGCAGGTGACGACGATGGTCGGCGGCCCTGCCGCCCCTGCGGCGTTCGGCCCGCCTCGCAGCCGGCTCCGCTTTGGCAGCGGAGCGCACAACGAGTGCGCGGATCACCCTGTCGCGCTCACCGCGCTCGTGACGCGCGAGGGCTGCCGACAACGCGTCGAGCGAATCGAAGGGCGGCGCGTCGACTTCGTGCAGCGCGCGGGCGACCGTGTATCGCAGCGGCCCCGATACGTTCGGCGCGCCCTCGGGCAGCAGCGTCTGCAGCAGGATCGCCACCTCCGTTACGGTGGGCGTGGACTCGCAGCCGCTGCACGCGACCGAACCTTCCTCGTCTACAAACACGTTGTCGGCGGCCGGCGGGCCGAGCGGTGCGGTCAGCGGGCAATGCAGAGGCTCGTGGATCAGCTTCTGGGCGATCGCGAGCGCCTCCTCCGCACGGAGGGCGACCCCGGCGCGCTGCAGCTCGGCAAGCGAAATCGGCGTCGACATCCCGCGCAGACGAAATGCGATTGCCGCGCCAGCGGCGGAATCGAGCCTGGAGCGTGTTTTTCGAGGAAAGACGACGGATTAGCGCGTGCGACGCTGGCGTTCTTTCACGGGGGCGTCGGAATTCGCTACTGACGAAACGGCTGGCGTCAACGACGCGAACGCCGCATCGCGGGCCGCGGCAAACGCCGCCATTTGCGCAGCGGGCACCGGTTCAGCCGGCGGCGCAGAGCGATGGGCGGTGATCGGATTCACGAACACGCCGTTCTTCCTCACCCGATAGTCGAGGTGCGGAGCCGTCGCGAGTCCGGTCGAGCCGACGCGGCCGATGAGCTCGCCTTGCTTCACCCGCTCGCCCGCCCTGACGGCAATCGACGACAGATGCAGATACTCGGTTTCGAATGTGTTGCCGTGCCGCAGATGCACCATCCTGCCGGATCCGCCGCTCGTTCCGGCGAACACGACGACGCCGTCGGCGGCGGCGATGACTGGAGCGCCCGCAGGGGCCCTGTAGTCGACGCCGAGGTGCGCGCGCACCTCTCGAAGAATCGGATGCATGCGGGCGTGCGAGAACCCCGACGTCACGACCGGCTGGAACTTCAGCGGCGACGCCAGAAAGAAGCGCTTCATCGAGACGCCGTGGTCGTCGAAGTAGCCCGGGGCTCCGTCGGCCGGCGTGAATCGGACGGCGCGCACCAGCCGGCCGGCGTTGACGAACTCGGCCGCGAGGACCGCTCCATAACCGGCGAAGCCGATTCCGTCGCGGTACTGCTTCTCGACGGTCAGCTCGAACGAATCGCCCGGCTGCACTTCGGTGCTGAAGTCGATTTCGCCGCCGAAGATGTCCGCGAGCGCCAGCGTCAGGTCGACCGTTTCGCCAATCGCATCCATCGCCGCCGAGAGCGACGGCGCGTCGCGGTCGATGCGTCCTCGGACGATCTCCACGCGGCGGCTCTTCGGAATCGGCAGAACGGTTGCGGCGAGCGTCTTCGCATCGCCGCGCGCGACCCGCAGGTACCGATCGCCGTCGATTTCATATTCGAACCACCGGAGCGCGCCGCCGACGATCGACTTTTCCAGGCGATACGGCTGGGCCGCTCGCAGTTTGCGCACATCGAAGACCGTCGCTGCTTTTGCGACGACCTGAACGGCGTCGCCGGCATCGACGCCCTGCGCGCGCAGGATGGACGCGAGCGTCGCACCCGAGCCGACCTTCGCCGAAACAGTCACGGCTTCGCGCGCAAGCGCAATGTCGGCTCCCTGAACGACGGAGACAGGCGTGGGCGCCTCGCTGCACGCGGCGGCGAACACGAGCGCGACGGCGATCAGAGCAAGCCGGTTCATCCTCATCGTTATCGGCGCGGACGGCAAACGCCTGCATGCTACCATCCGACGCGGAGGTTTTGTACTTCATGCACAACCGACGCACGCTCATCGCCATCGCCGCGGTCGCGGCGCTCGTCATCCCGCTGTCCGCGCAGTTTGCCCCGACGGAAAAGCTCGACCTCGACGCCGTCTACAGAATCAAAGAAGAAGGGCTCCAGCGCTCCAAGGTGATGGAGATCGAGAGCTATTTGACCGACGTCTACGGTCCGCGTCTCACCGGCTCACCTTATAACAAGGAAGCCGCCGACTGGGCCCAGAAGACGATGAAGGAGTGGGGGCTGGCCAACGTCCATACCGAACCGTGGAGCTTCGGACGGGGCTGGCAGAACAACCGCTTTTCGGCGATGGCGCTGACGCCGCGGGCGTATCCGCTGATCGCCTATCCAAAGGCCTGGACGCCAGGCACGAACGGCCCGGTCACCGGCGAAGCGATCATGGCCGTCATCCAGAACGAGCAGGACTTCGACAAATTCAGGGGCAGGCTGCGCGGCAAGTTCGTGATGTCGATGGCGATGCGCGATGTGCCCGCCCACTTCGACGCGCAGGGACACCGCTACACGGACGCGGAGCTCGCGGACCTGTCGAAACAGCCCGAAGCCGGACGCGGGCGCGGAAACTTCGGCCGCGGTAATTTCGACGCGAGCTTCCCGGCGAAGCGCAACAAGTTCTATATCGACGAAGGCGTCGCGGCGGTTCTCGACTTCAGCCGCGGAGACGATGGCACCGTATTCGTGCAAAGCGGCGGTTCGAGAAACGCGACCGATCCTCCGGTGCCGCCGCAGGTGACCCTCGAGGTCGAACACTACGGCCGCATCTGGCGCACGCTCGAAAAAGGCATTCCCGTCACGCTGCAGATAAACGTCGAGAACACCTTCTTCGACAGCGATCTCAATTCTTTCAACATCGTCGGTGAGATCCCGGGGACGGACAAAGCGGACGAGATCGTGATGCTCGGCGCACACTTCGATTCCTGGCACACCGGCACCGGCGCAACCGACAACGCCGCCGGTTCGGCGGTGATGATGGAGGCCATGCGGATTCTGAAAGCGTCAGGCGTGCGCCTGCGCCGGACGGTCCGCATCGGGCTGTGGAACGGCGAGGAAGAGGGGCTGCTCGGTTCACGCGAGTACGTCAAAGCGCACTTCGCGGACCCGGCGGTGATGCAGCTCAAGCCCGAGCACGGCAAACTCGCCGGCTACTTCAACGTCGACAACGGCACCGGCCTGATCCGCGGCGTGTACCTGCAGGGCAACGAGGCGGTCGCGCCGATCTTCCGGCAGTGGATGGAGCCGTTCACGAACATGGGGATGACGACGTTGACGATCCGCAACACCGGAGGGACGGATCACCTCTCGTACGACGCGGTCGGCCTTCCCGGATTCCAGTTCATTCAGGACGAGGTCGAGTACGATTCGCGAACGCACCACTCGAACATGGACGTCTACGAGCGCATCCAGGCCAACGACATGATGCGCAACGCGGTCATCGTCGCGTCGTTCGTCTACGACACCGCCAACCGCGACGAGAAGCTGCCGCGCAAGCCGCTGCCGAAGCCGCAGCCGGCGGGACGCGGCCAGCGCGGAACGGGCCAGTAGCGATCAGCGGCCGTACCGCTGCGACCATGCCCGGAGCGCGCGCTGACGTTCGCGCGCCTCCGGAATCTCCTGCAGACGATCGACGGGCCACGGGAGGCGGAACGTCCAGTTGCGATCGTCGATCGTCGCCGGCTCGTTGATGCGATCCCGCCACCCGAAGATGTCCGGCACCGGCAGCAGCAGCAGGTTGGACTTCGACGCGAACAGCGTCTCGAGAAGTACGTCGCGCGCCGTGTCGAACGGCGCGCCTGCGAAGTCGATGTGCGCCGGCGCGGTGATGCCTGCGACGGTCCGGAGCTCGGCCACGCGGCGGCGCTCGTCGGCGGTCGCGCGCTCCCACCAGACGCGGAGCGTCTCGGTATCGTGCGTGCCGGACGTCGCCACCGAGATCGCCGGATAGTCCGACGGGTCGCGGAACGGCTGGCCGTCCTGATGCCAGTACCGCTCCCAACGCAGGACGCGGAATCCCGGGATCCCCAGGCGCGCGAGAGACGCGCGCACGAAATCAGGGACCGTCCCGAGATCTTCCGCGACGATCTCCGCGTTTTCGCTGAGCACGCCGAGGACGCGCTCGCCGAGCGCCAGCTGGGACGGCTCGTCCGCCGGCGAAAAACCCGCACGGCCGCCGCCTTTCGGCTTGCCGTACGTCCGGTAGAAACCGACGAGATGGTCGACGCGGTAGCCGTCGAACTGATCGGCGCTCCGGCGGGCGCGCTCGCGCAGCCACCGGAAATCCTCGCGCTCGATGACGTCCCACCGATACAGGGGCATGCCCCAGTCCTGTCCGTCAGCGCTGAAGGCGTCGGGCGGCGCGCCGATCGAGACGTCGAGGTTGAACTGCTGCTGCCGCGACCAGACGTCAGCGCTGTCGCCATCGACCATGAACGGCAGGTCTCCGAACAGCGCGACGGGGCGCGCCGCGTTCCGCGCCTGCGCGCGCGCCGCGCGCCATTGGGTTGCCGCGAGCCACTGGAGATACTGGTAGAAGAGGACGTCCTGCGCCAGCTCGCGACGGGCGCGATCGATCGCCGCGGGCTCGCGCTGCTGCAGTTCGTCCGGCCACGTCGTCCACGGTCGCTCGCCTTCGCGGGCGTGGATCGCGCGGAAGAGGCTGTAATCCTCGATCCACCACGCCTGCTGTGTGACGAAGGTCCGGAAATCTCGGGCGCGCTCGGTGTCGCGCTTCCATTCGGCGTCGATGAACCGCGCAAACGACGCGCCGAGCGCCGCGCGTTTGAGCCTTCGGACCGCCGTGTAATCGATACGGCGGCTGACGCGCACGGTATCGAGCGCGGCCCGATCGTCGGCGAGCATCGAGGCCTCGCCGCCAATCGCCTGGAAGTCTTCGACTGCGGGGATGGAGATAAAGACCGGATCGACGGCCATGGCGCTGATCGCCGAGTACGGCGACTGCTGGCCCGGCGCCATCTCGTTGAGCGGCAGCATTTGGAACACTCGGAGCCCGGCGTCGGCAAGCCAGCGGCACACGGGTCCGATATCGGCGATGTCGCCGACCCCCCAGCTCGCAGTCGACGCGCACGAAAACAGAGGAACCAGGACGCCCGCCCGTCGAGTCATCTCCGGCGTCGTCACGGCTTCGCCACTTTGCAAGTGAAGTGCCGCAGCACGCGTTCGATTCCGGCCGAGAACTCCGGCCGTGGCGGCAGCAGGCTCACGATCAGAAAGGACTCGCGCGGGAAATCAAAGAAGTATCCGGGGTGCGTCAGGACGCCGTCCTGATCGAGGAGGGACAGCACGAGATCCTCCTCGGAATCGAACGACGGGACCTGGAGCACGGAATACCAGCCTCCTTCGCTGCGCATCACGCCGATCGACGGCACTGCCTCTGCCGCCGCGCGCACGATGCGGTAGTTTCCCGCCACGCGTTCGGCGATCTGGCGACGGACGTGGGCGCCGCGCTGCAGCAGCAGAGGAGCGGCGACCTGCACGGGCGTCGAGACCGACAGGTATGCATCACCGATGATCTCGAGGCGCTCGAGCGCCGCCGAAACCAGCGGCGCAGGGCCGCCGACGCCCATCCAGGCGAGCTTCATTTGCGGCAGTCCGACCGTCTTCGACAGCCCGCCGAGTCCGAACGACAGGACGTCGTTCCGCGCCAGCACGCGCCCGGCCGCGCTGGCGGCGCCGGCCTCGAGCTCGTAGTCGGCGAAGACCTCGTCGGCAACGATGGCGATGCCGCGCGGAGCGCACAGTCCGGCGAGCCGATCGAGGTCCTCGGCCGAGACGAACGAACCGGTGGGGTTGTTCGGCGACACGATCAGGACCGCGCGAGTCCGGGGAGTCAGTGCGCCCTCGACGGTCGCGAAGTCGATCGACCATACACCGTGGTATTCGAGATCGTACGGACGGGCGGACACCAGATCGAGCTGCGTCAGATGCTCGAACAGCGGATAGCTGGGCCGCGGCACGAGCACCTCGTCGCCGGCGTCGGCCAGCAACTTGAACAGCCACGAGTACGCCTCGCTCGTGCTCGACGTCAGGACGATCCGATCGGCCGGCACCGTAAGGCCCTGGCGCGCGTACTCGCCGGAAACCGCCGCGCGCGCCGTCGGCGCGCCCAGGGGCGACGGCGCGTACGAGCGAGCTGCGGCGTCGCCCAGCGGCAACAGCACATCCGCGGGATAGTCGAAGGACGCGCGCGTCGGATTCGATTCGGTGAGATCGATGAACGGCCGCCCGGCCGCGCGCATCGCCGCGATCGCGCCGGCGAGGCGGTTCGGGGCGAGGCTGCCGGGAAGGCGTCGGGCGAACACGTCTACCGGAGGATCTCGATCCGCTCTATCACATCGCCTTCGAGGATGCGGTCGACGACGTCGATGCCGTTGAGGACCTGCGCGAAGACGGTGTACGCGTGATCGAGACGCGGATTGTCGACGAGGTCGATGAAGATCTGCGCATCGCCGGTGTCCCGGCCTCGCGTGGAGATGCCGACAGCGCCGCGCACGTGCGGCCAGAGCCCGACCTCGTCGCGCATGAACGAGGCATCGCCGATGTACTCGTTCGCACCCGGGCTGCCGCCCTGGACCACGAAGTTCGCGACGACGCGGTGGAACGTGAGCCCATTGTAGTAGCCCGACTCCGCCAGCCGCGCGAAGCGCAGGACCGTGGCGGGCGCCTGGGCTGTGAGCAGCGCCATGTCGAAGGTGCCGACGCCGCGGATCGTCACGCGCGCGCGCGGCGACGCCAGTCGCTGCAAGTCGTCCGCGGTCATTTCGCGCGCATCGGCCAGCTGGGGCTTGGCGGCCGGTTCGGCTGCGCCGATCGACGCCAGCGTTTTTTCGATGGAGGCGCGTGCGTCGTGCGAGTTGTCACGGCCTTCGCGTGTCAGGCGGACCAGCGCCTTCTTCAGCGCGGGAACCGCGGCTTCCGGATGCGGCGTGGAATCGAGCGCAGCGGCCGCTGCCCGGACGATCTGATTGCCCGGCCGATCCAGCTCGCCGACGTAGGTGGAGTCGGCGTCGTGGCCGGCGATGCGCCGCAGCGCCTCGACCGCCGCCTCGCGCACGTTGTCGTCGTCGTCTTCGGCGAGCTTCTCGAGCGAACCGCGATCCTTCGATGCGCCGGCCGAGCGGGCGGCATACATACGGAGCTGCCACGTCTTCGAGTCCGCGAACCGCGGCAGCACCGCGGCCGCGCGGTCCGGTGACGCAGAGGCCAGCGCAACGACGGCGTGCGCGGCGCGATGCCATCCACGCGGCGACGCGACGTCACTCACGTCGTCGACGGCCTGCTCAAGCACGTGAATGGCTGCCGGGATGCCGGCGCAACGCGACAGTCGATCGAGCGCCGCGAGCGCGACGTGTGCATCGGCGTCGGCGGCGGCGGTGGACGCTGCATCGCAGTCGGCGGCCCGCATGGCTTCGAGGCGCACCATGGGCGACGGGTCGGTCAGCGCGGCGGCGAGGATTGCCGTCCGGCGCTCCGAGCGATCGGCTGACGCCGCGGCCGGGCCGACGGCTTCGCGAACGGCGAGCCGCCGCACCTGCGCGTCGACATCGCGCGCTGAGGAAGCGAGAAGGTCGTCGCTGACGGCGTGGGCGGACGAGAGCGCCTCGATCGCGAGCCGCCGGATGCGCGCGCCGCCGGCGGACTCGGCGCCGGCTGGCGCCGCGTATCTCTCGAGCAATGCGATCACTTCCGTTCCTGGCTGCCGCAGCTTGAGATTCTGTCGAACCAGCGCTTCGAAGCCCTTGGCGATTCCGAGGCGATCCCCGACCGATTCGGCGCGACCGGCGGCCTCCTGCAGTGTGTGTTCTGCGGCCGCCGCCTCGGCTGCGGACGCGTACGGCAGACGTCCGATGGTCTCGTCGAGCGCCGCGCGCACGTCGGGCTCGTTTTCGGTGCCGAGACGCGCCGTCAGCGACGCGACAGCGCTCTCGAACGCGTGCATCTCCGCGGCGGACCGCGTCGTCTTCCATCCGGCCGCCGCCTGGCCGACCGCATTGGCCGCCTCCGCGCGTACCTCCGGAAGCGCGTGACGCAGCGACGGCACGATGTCCGGAATCAGCGACGGCCGCTCGAGCCGACCGAGCGCGCGGACGGCGATGCGCCGAATCTGCGGATCCGCACTCCGCGCTCCGGTGCGGAGCGTCGCCAGTTCGCCCGGCGTTTTCGCACGGTGATCTTCGGCCCGGAGAATAGCCAGCCGCGTCTGCGCGGCGGGTCGCGCCGCCGCTATGCCGGCGCACATTACGAACGCGCAACACCATAGGACGAGCCCGTTTCTTTCGTGGTGTCGCGGGTGTCGTGGTTTCGTACTCATGTGCGCAAGTGGCGGGTCGCCGCGGAGTACTCCAGCATCTGCACGGTCAGATCGAGCGGGTAGGAGATCGCGACGTCGACGATCGCGCCGGACTCGTCGGTCCTGGCCTCGAGGCGCGGCATCACGAAGCCGGTGTACGAGGGGAGCTTCAGGCGGTCGACGCGGGCGACGATTTCGTCGCGCAGCGCGCCGTCGAAATGGACGCCATAGGTCTCGAACAGCGCCTTTGCGGCGCTGTAGTCGCCTTCCCCCTTGATGCGCTGAACCTCCGCGAGCAGGCGACCGACCCCCTCACGGAACGCGACCGGATCGTTCATGACGTAGAACGTCTTTCCGTCGCGCCGGCGGACGTCGATCGCCGACGTGTTCGCCATCAGCCAGTTCACGATCATCTGGCGATTGCGCATGTGGTCTTCTTCGATCTGCGTCCCCTGACGCACGCGGCGAAGCTGGACGAGGGCATTGCGCGTGTACGCTTCGTATTCGGCGCGGACCGCAACGCCGTGGCTCGCGGCATCCACGAGCCCGATGTCCACGATTTTCGGGTCGCCGACGAAGTACAGCGCCACGAGATCCGCGCGGGACTCCTCGATCGCGGAGAACTGCTCGCGCAGCGCCGTCTGCGGATTGCCGTTCAGGTGCTCCGATACCTTGCCCGACCCGTGGCCGATCACTTCATGCATGTTCGTCGTCAGTTCGGTCGCGAACGCGCCCCATTCCACGGCGCGCGCCGCTTCCTCCGGCGTCCACGAGAACTCCGTGCGGAACTCGGGCAGCGTCGACCGCTCGTACGCCTCGCTGATATTCGACAGCGACACGGACTTGCTGCCGTATCGCTCGCGGATGGCCTGATCGTTCGGCAGGTTGATGCCGATCGGCGTGATCGGCCCCGACTCGCCCGTCTCGATGACGACGTCGATGGCCTTCGCGGTGACGCCCCGCACACCCTCCTTGCGGTACTTCGGATCCCACGGCATGTGATCCTCGAACCACTGCGCGTGTTCCGCGATGAGGCGGATTTGATGCGTCTTCTCGTGGTTGACGTAGAAGACCAGCGCCTCCCAGGCGCCCTTCACGCTGCGGGCATCGAGATAGACCTCGATGAAGCCGTTGATCGTGTCGACGGACGATTCCTTGTCCTGCACCCACGCGATGTCGTACGCGATGCGGTCCTCTTCCTCGCCTGTATGGTAGAAAGCGATCAGCGCGCGCAGCGCGTTCGCCATCGGCTCGCTCGCGAACGGCATGGCCGCTTCCAGGTGATCGACGATGGCCTGGATCAGCCGGCCGTAGCGCCCGCCCACGCGATAGACCTCTTCGACGAACTGCTCTCCGGTGTACACGAGGCGCGAATTCAAGGGATAACGCTCGAGGAAATTCCCGAGGTCCTCCATCCGCACATTGAAGTACAGGTTGTTCGCGCTGCCGCTCAGGATGTCGCGATCGCCCGGAGGCGTCTTGCAGGTCACGCTCGGATCGAACCCGGGATCGAAGAATTTGGGGCGCAGCCGATCGAGCAGCGCCTCGAGCGTCTCGCCCGGACGCAGCGGAAACCGCGCGCCGTCGCGCGCGGCGGCCCGCGCCGCCTCGGTGAACGCCTCGGGGGCGCATCCAAGCACGAACTTGCGCGATGTCAGGTTGTTGTAGGGCCCGGTGTTGATCCAGAACAGCTTGGTATAACGCTGAACCTCCGACAGGACCGCCGGATCCACGTGACCGGCGTGGCTGACGATCGCCTCGAGGACGTCGCGCATTTCGAGGCTATGGCTGTAGCGCTGATCGTAGAAGATGTCGCGGCCCGCGATGGCCGCCTGCGCGAGGTGTCAGACGAGCGTCTTCTCCCGCAGCGAGAGGCCGTTGAAGCCGTCCGCGTACACCTGTACCACGACGGCATCGTCGATCCGTTCGAGGAGATAGCGGCGATCGGCGGGCGCCGCCGTCGGCGACGCCGGATCGAGATGTTTCATTGCAGGCAATCGTAGCGCACGGCAACCGCCACTCTTTCACGCAACATCGATGTCGACGCGCTCGCCGTGCGCCGGGATGTGCACCGGCCAGCCGCGGTCGGCGGCGATCCGGGCAGCGAGCGCGCCGAGAGCCACGGGCTCACCGTGGACAAGAAACGTCCGCCGGGGCGGACGCGCAAAGCCCGAAAGCCACCGCATGATCTCGTCGACATCCGCGTGCGCCGACATCGAGTCGATGCGCTCGATGCGCGCCGCGACCGACACCGTGCGCCCGAGCAGACGCACCGCCTTTGCGCCGTCGCACAGATCGCGCCCACGAGTACCCGCCGCCTGATACCCCACGAACAAAACCGTGTGCCTGGAATCGGACAGTGTCGCCGCGAGGTGCTGCAAGACGCGGCCACCGGTTGCCATGCCGCTGCCGGCGATGACGATCGCCGGCTCGTGCGACGCCACCAGCGCCGCCGACTGCCGCGCGGAGCTGACGGTCGACAGCCGCGTCGTCGCGAACGCCGAGATGTGCCGGGCGGACGGCGGCGCAATGTCCGCGTCCAGCTCCTCGAGGCGGCTCGAATAACAGTGCAGCGCGCCGATGGCCATGGGGCTGTCGAGATAGACCGGCAGAATCGGGATCAACCGCGCGTCTTCGAGCTGTTTCAACCAATACAGCAGCTCCTCCACCCGTCCGATTGCGAACGCCGGCACGATTACCTTGCCGCCGCGCGCGTAGGTCTCGGTGATGATTTTCGACAGCTTCGCGCCGCGATCATCTGGTTCGTGCCGGCGATCGCCGTACGTGGATTCGACAAGGAGGTAATCCGCCTCGGACACCGGCTTCGGATCCGGCAGCACCGGGCGGCCGTACCGTCCGAGGTCCCCTCCGAACACGAGCGTCGACGAGCCGACCCGGATTCGCGCGTACGCCGACCCGAGGAGATGGCCCGCGTTGATGAATTCGACGCTTGGCGTGCGACCGCCGCCTCCGTCCGCCAGCGGAACCGGCCGGTCGTAGCCGACCGGCTGGAGCTGTGTCAGCGCGCGTGCGGCGTCGACCCGCGTGTACAGAGGAAGCGCGGGCCGATGCTTCGAATAGCCCTGCTCGTTCGCATGCTTCGCGTCCTCTTCCTGCAGATGCGCCGAGTCCGGGAGAACGAGCGCGCAGAGCTCATGGGTTGCGGGCGTGCAATAAATCCGTCCCCGGAATCCGGCGGCAACCAGCCGGGGCAGGTAGCCGCAGTGGTCGAGGTGGGCATGGGTCAAAACGACCGCGTCAATCGACTGTGCCACTACAGGTAGCGGTTCCCAATTCCGCAATCGCAATTCCTTGATGCCTTGAAACAATCCACAGTCAACCAGGACGCGCAAACCTCCAGCCTCAAGGAGGTGCTTCGAACCGGTGACCGTGCCCGCGGCTCCGAGGAAAGTGATCGAAGACATTTGTTGACGAAACAGTGCCTGAACCGGGTTCGTTATCGGCACCAGAAGGATTCGTTTATACCGTTGAATCCGAAGGGCATCCGGATTATCGTTTGACGGGCAAAGACCCTCTCCTTCCGGTCGGACCATCGGTCCGACGAGGTGATCCAGCAATGGAAGACAAACAGATGTCGGAAGAAACACAGAACGCGTTCTCGCGACGGAACTTCATCAAAGGTGTCATCGCGGCGGGCGCCGCGGCGTCATCGACGGCGTACCTGTTCCGGACGACGACCGTCCACGGTCAGCCGACCGCGGCCGGCGCAGTCGAACGGATGATCACGTTGAACGTCAACGGTCAGGACCGCCGCGTCGACGTGATGCCGCAGGAAACGCTCGCTATGGTCCTGCGCTACAAGCTCGGTTTGACCGGTACGAAGATCGGTTGCGATCGAGCGGAGTGCGGCGCCTGCACGGTCCTCATCGACGACGTGCCGCACTATTCGTGCTCGGTGCTCGCGCACCGGGCGCGCGGGAAGAAGGTCGTGACCATCGAGGGCCTCGCGACGGGCGACGGCGATCAGATGAAGCTGCATCCGGTGCAGCAGGCGGTCGTGCAGGAACAGGGCTTCCAGTGCGCCTTCTGCATGCCCGGTTTTGTGATGGCGACGGTCGGCTACCTGAAGACGAATCCCAATCCGACGCGTCAGGAGCTGGCGCACGGCGTCTCCGGCAATCTGTGCCGCTGTCAGGACTACGACAAGATTCTCACCGCGATGATGCGCGGTGCAGAGCTGCTGAGAGGTTGACGACATGGCACCTACCAAACTCGTCGGCCAGATTTATTCGACACCCGACCTCATTGCCAAGGTCACCGGCAAAGCCCGCTACGCCGAAGACTGGCGCGCCGAGGGCATGCTGTTCTGCAAGCTTCTGACAAGCCCGTATCCGCACGCGAAGGTCAAGAAGCTCGATACGAGCAAGGCGCTCGCGATGCCGGGCGTGAAGGCGATCATCACTGAAGACGATCTGCCGAAGGCCGCTGCTGGTGCGACGCTGGGCGAAGGCGTCCAGGCGACGGCGCAGGGCGAGCGCGGCCTGACGAACGAGCCGCTCTATCAGGGCGAGCCGATTCTCGCCATCGCAGCGACGAGCGAGCAGATTGCCGCCGATGCGATCGAAGCGATCGACATCGAGTACGAGCCGCTGCCCTTCGTGGTTGACGTGATTGAGAGCCTCAAGCCGAGCGGCGCGAACGCACGCGCACAAGGCAACGTCTGGATGCGTCCGGCGGCGCCTGCGACGCCGCCACCGGCGCGCGCATCCAATGCGCCGGCCGGCGCGGCGGCCGCACAAGCCGCGCCTCCGGCCGAAGGGCGACGCGGCGGTCGCGGACGCGGCGCCGGAGCGGCAGCCCCGGCTCCTCCGCAAATCACCGTCCTGAAATGGACCGACGAGGACTTCAAGAACGCTGGCCCCGGCCAGATGCCGATGGGCAAGGCGACCGACGAGTGGACGTACGGCAATCTTGAGGAGGGGTTCAAGAAGGCCGATCTCGTCCTCGATGAAACGTTCATGACCCAGTCGACCGGACATCAGCCGCTCGAGACGCGCACCGCGATGGCCTACTGGCAGAACGGGAAGCTCTATCTGCACGGCTCGACTCAGAGCACGATGCAGACGGTCGCGTCGGTCGGACGCTGGGTGTTCGGGCCCTCCGTGCCGCCCGCTGAAGCGGCGGCCAAGACCGTCATCATCAGCGAATACACCGGCGGCGGCTTCGGCAGCAAGATCCCCGGCGCCATCTCGATGGCGATTCCGGCGCTCCTCGCGAAGAAGGCGAATGCGCCGGTGACGAT
>DASQHH010000635.1:0-7423 GCA_035632195.1 Vicinamibacterales bacterium | reverse complement strand
TCAGATTGCGGGCGCGCGCGCGATTGTCGAGGCCGGGTTCGCCGACTTCAAGGTGACGCCGTCGCAAGGGAGCCACTTCTTCCAGAACCTCGCCGCCGGCGACATCGGCTACTTCACGGTGAATCCGGACGCGGGCGACGGCTTCGTCGACTGGGGGTGGCTCGCCGCCCAGCCCGCAGCGAGCGAGACCGAATTCGTCCGCCACCTGCGCTTCGCCGCCCCGATGACCGTCACGATCAACGGCCAGTCGCACACGGGGCGGATCAGCAAACCCGCGTCCGGCGGCTAAGGAGGCTTGCGGTTTCATTAGTCTAGCGAAGGCGGTCAAGCTCTTGCGGCATCTGCCGATCTCAATAGAGGGGATCCAGATTTGGACCGGCCTGTTCATCTGTGCATTCGCCGCTCGGCGATGGTCGCCTGCGCGGTCTGGCGCGCGCTCGCGCTCGCGCCGTACTGCCCTCCGCTGGCGCCGCATCGCTGGCCCAATCCCTACCGCCTTTGGTGCATCACGCTGGCTGCGGCGGCGGAAGCCACGCTGTTTCTGATTGCGGCGCGGCGGACGATGCTCGGCCGCCGTCTTCAGCAAGCCAACGCGATGTTCGGGGTTGCGCTCCTGCTCGTCGCCGTCTCGGACACGCTCGTGATCCTGATGCGATTGCCAACGACGGGCCGGGCGCTGTCGCATGTGAACGACGTGCTGGAGTTCACTTATACGCTCGCCGGCCTTGCCGGCCTTCTGTGGATGCCGCTCGCTCCGCTGTCGCGGAGCGGCCGTCGTCTGGTCGTCCTGGACATCGTCATCGCCGTCAGCGGCATGGTCCTCGTGTATTTCGCAACCACCACCATGGTGGGCCTGTCGTCCGCGCACCCTGCCGAACGCTCGCGCATCGTGCAGTACGGACTTGCCGGCGCGGGCAATCTCGTTGCGCTGAATCTGATTCTTGTGCGGGGGCTCGCCCGGCCCGTGCGCGGCGCGATTGTCTTCCTTGCCGCCACGACCGTCCTGGAGATCGCCTACTGGGTGCTCGTGCAATTTCACCTGGCCGGCTTGAGAATCGACCTGCGGCTGGTCGACGTCGTCTTTGCCGCCGATCAAGTCTGCTACGCGGGTGCCGCCCTCGCGTTTCTCACGGAGCCCCTGGAGACGACCTCGACGCGCCGCGCCCGGCTGCCCGATTGGCTCCGCGCCATCAATCCGCTGCCTGCTGCGGCAGTGATTGCGGTCGGCGGGCTGCTCGTGTATCACGTCGTGACGGGCCGCTCGCAGAACGTGGCCGTCCTGACGATCGGCATGGTGGTGCTGTCGCTGCTGCTCGTCGCGCGCTTGATGATCGCGGCGCGCGACCGAGCGGACCTCGTCCGGCTCGAATCGGAGCGAACGCAGCGCCTGCTGGCCGATCGCGTGACGGCCCTTCGCCAGCTGGCGGGCGGGATCGCGCACGAGTTCAACAATCTCATGGCGGTCATCGTCGGCAACACGGACCTGGCACTGGAACTCGTGCCCGGCGGATCACCGCTGTCAGCGCGGCTCGGTGTGATCCTTCAGTCGGCCGACCGGGCGGTGCTGCTGACGTCACGGCTCCTCACCTATGCGGGCGGCGGGACGGCCGCCGTTCGGGCGCCCGTGTCGGTTGACGACTGCCTCGTCGACCTCCAGCCGCACATTCGCGAAATCGTCGGCGACATGATGGACGTGCGGTACGACCTACAGTCAGGCGGCCGCCGCGTGATGGTCGATCGCGGCCTCTTCGATCGGGCCGTGCTGAATGTCGTCTCGAATGCGGCGGCAGCGATGACCGCTCACGGGCGCCTGCACATTGCGACGTGCGAAACGTCCCTGGCGGGCGGGTTGACGGATGCAGTCCTTCCAGCCCCGCCGGGAGCGTATGCGGTCATCGAGATCAGCGACAACGGCGTCGGCATGGACGCGCGCACGATCGCCCGTGCATTCGATCCGTTCTATACGAGCCAGTCACGCGCGCGTGCCTCCGGCCTCGGCCTCTCTGTCGTCCACGGGACCATGGTTGCCCACGACGGCGGTATCGCGGTGCAGAGTGCGCCGAACTGTGGCACCGTGTTCCGGCTGTTCTTTCCACTTGCCACCATCGCGACCTCTCAACGCCCGCGTTTGCAAACGTCTTAGCTCACTCCACGGCGGACGTGGTATCGCGCCCGTTTTAGCTGATCATCGTCGCTGCCGCCGCAGCGTTGCTGCGGTACTGAAACTACGAGCAAATCTTCGGCTGGGATGTTGCGCCGACCGCACGCGGTCTCATCGTGCGATCGGTCGATCGGCTACTTCCTTCACGCCGCGCAATCGAATGCACCGTATCGCGTGCGACTCGGCGGATCGGAATCCGGCGAACGCGAGCTGTGGGCTCGCGCTCTCTTACTGCGTCAACCTCACCCCTGACTCATCGAACACCGCCGGCTGGTCTTGAGCGGCCTCAGACGCCGAGATGCTCTCGAACACGGGGGCGATGCGCACGAACGCATCGATCACGGCGGGATCGAAGTGCGTGCCGCGTCCGCGGACGATGAAGGCCACTGCCGCATCGTGGTTCATCGGCGTCCGATACAGCGTGCGCGTGACGGTGGCATCGTAGACGTCCACGACGGCCATCACGCGGCCGGGAATCGGAATGTCCGCAGCCTTCAGCCCGCGAGGGTAGCCGGTGCCGTCCCACTTCTCGTGATGCGTGTAGACGATCTCCTTCGCCATCGTCAGAATCGCGTCGTCTCGCACGCCGGCCTCCTTCTCGGCCTTGAGAATGACCTCGTAACCGAGCGCCGGATGTTTCCGCATCTCGGCGAGCTCGTCGGGCGTCAGGGCTCCCGGTTTGTTGAGGATGGCGTCCGGAATGCCCACTTTGCCGATGTCGTGCAGCGGAGCGAGACTCGAGAGCAGCTGGACCCGCGCCGGCGTCAGATAGTCCTTGAAGCCGTTGAACGTCGACAATTCCGCCGCGAGGACGTTCGCGTACTGCTGCGTCCTGCGTGAATGCCGGCCGGTCTGGAGGTCCCGAGTCTCGGTGAGCGACAGCAGCGTCTTGACCATCAGCTGCTGCGCATTCGTCTTCTGACGGCCGGCGGTGTCCGCCCGGCGCCGGTCGCCGATCGATCGTGCGAGGGTCATGATCGCAACGGCGGCGGTGACGGCGAGCGTCGGGGCCAATGGCGACACGAAGAACCCCTGGCTCGAGAGCAGAGCGACCGCACCCGCCCAGACCGCGACGACACCGCCGAGGCTCCCGGCCGCACCGGCCACTTGCGGCGTCGCAGCGACGAGCAGGACGACCGCCATGCCGGCGACAAGCGTAGCCAGGCTTTCGAGCGCGGCGCCGTTCCCGGGGCGTCTCAACGGATCCTGCGCGAGCAGGTTGTCAGCCACCGTGGCCTGCACTTCGACGCCGGCAAACAGCGTGTCGAGCGGCGTCGCGACGACTTCGCGCGTGCCGAGGGCGGTCGTGCCGACGAACACAATCTTGTCTCGCAGCGCGCCGGCAGCCAGCCGGCCGTTCATGACGTCAGCGGCCGAGAGATACGGAAACGTATGCTTCCGGCCGCGATACCGCACGAGCAGGTTGCTCTTGCCGTCGAGCGGAATCGTCCGCGCGCCGATGGTCAGCGTCGAGGCGTTCACGTTGTCGATGCGGAGCGTGGCGCCGTTGATTCGCGCAGGGCCCGCGGTCGCGTGTGTCACCGCCGCGAGCGCGAGACTGGGGTAAACCCGTCCGTCGAGCTCCATCAGAACGGGCACGCGCCGCAGAAGTCCGTCCGCATCCGGGGCGGCGTTCAGGAAGCCTGTCGCGCCCGCCGCCTGCGCCAGCGCAGGAAGCACACACGTCGCATTCGTGGCGTGGAAGTACGGCGCATCGCCGCTCTCGTCCCCGGCCTGGACGACGGCCAGGCCGATCGGATGGAGGACGCATTTCGCGCGATCCTGCGCGGGAGCGTCGGCGGGGTCGAACCGCATGGCGTACCCCATCACGACGCGGCCATCGCGCAGCGTGGCCGCCAGTGCATCGTCGCCGGTCGCGAATCGATCGGGTTCCGCGAAGATGATGTCGACCGCAACCGTGGATGCGCCCATCTCGCGCAATCGCGCGATCAGCCGCCCGACCATGTCCCGCTGCCACGGCCACTGCCCGATGGTCGACAGGCTCCGTTCGTCGATGTCGACGATGACGATGCGGTCGCCGGGCGCGCGAACGGGCGTCCAACGCACCACGGTGTCGAACACCGCGGCGTCGAGCCGCGAGAGGAAGGACGGTCGATACAGGGCGAGAACGGCAGTGATCAGTACGGGAGCGACGCCGCACCGGAAAATGAGACGGCGCATGCGGGCGGACTATCTGACAGTGATGTCGACGCGTCGATTCCGCGGCTCCGGCGTCTCGTCCGGTGTTTTGACGAGCAGGTCGGCTTCGCCATGCGAGGCCACTTCGATCATGGCGGACGCGAGCCCCGCGTTCACGAGCAGGTCGCGCACCATGACCGCCCGTCTCATTCCCAGAGCGATGTTGGCCTGCGGCGTCCCCATCGTGTCGGTGTGCCCGACGACGAGGACCTCCGGCAGCGTTCGGCTCCGGACAGCGCGGATCACGTCGGCGAGGAGGGCGCGCGACTCGTCGGTCAGAACCTCAGATTCGAAACGGAAGTTGAGCGTGAACTGCTGGGGTGCGGGCGGCAGCGCGGACAGCGCGTCGCCGAACAGTTGCTTGACGTCGGCCTCGGTCATCGTCGTCACCGCGCCGGGGGCGCGATTGGACTCGACCCGCGTCGAGTCGCGCGGGGCGGCGAGATCGACGGAACCGGCCGGGTTCGACACGCCGGCGGCGCCCGTCTTGCCACTGTCCCCGTCGGGAAGGAGGACGACCAGCGTGTCTCCAGGTCTTGTCGGGCTGGCGACGCGCTTGGGTCCGCAGGCGATCGCCGTCGCGGCGAGCGTCGCCAGCACAACGGCGATTCGGCGTGCGGACCTCATTTACGGCTGAACGCGAATCGCGAGCGTCGTGCCGCGCACGCCGACGATGGCCGCAGGCGTCTCGAGACGGATGGAATCGGGCGCGAGTTTGGCGATCCGTCCGGAGACGTACGCCGCCGCGCCGCGAATGAACTTCAACGCGAGCGCCAGATTGCCTTCGGCCGGCGCATAGACGAAACGCTCCAGCTGGACTTCGCTGTCCGGGCCGAGCGAGACGCGCGTGTCGTCCTTCAGCGTGACGCCGAGACGGCCGTCGCTGCCTGTCCGGAGCGAATCCGCCTGCATCAGTTCCTGGCCGGCCGTTGCCGGAATCGCCGTGCCGCCGCGCACGACGAAGGCAGAACCCGACACGAGCTTGATCCGTCCCGCGACCGTCTGCTGCTGCGCGAGTGCCGGACTCGCCGCCGCGAACACCAACACGAGGACGCCGGCCCACCGTGAAAGTTTGGTCATATCAAGCTCCTGCCGCGATCAGCCTCCGTGTGAACGAGTACGCCGTATTTCGAAATTGAAACACGGCATTACGTTTCTGTCCGTCTAAGACGTCATCTGGACCAAAAAGACGGCCCAATTTCGACGTGTCGTGTGAATTTGCACCTGCTGTGCCGGACGGGTGTCCCGTTTCCAGATAGTTATCGGCCGGACAGACGCCTTGCCCACGTCCCCCGCAGCTCCGCCCGATTGACCTGGACGCCGTCCAGATAGACCGCGGCAATCTTCCGCGCGTATGCGATGTCGTCGAGCGGATTCGCCTCGAGCACGATGAACGAGGCCGACTTTCCGGCGGCGATCGTGCCGAGTGCATCGAGCCCCAGGATGGCCGAAGAGGTGCGCGTCCCGGCGGCGATCGCCTGCGCCGGCGTCAGGCCGGCCTTGACCAGCAGTTCCAGTTCCACGAGCGACGCGAGACCGAAATAGCCGCCGCCGGTGACGCCGCCCGTGTCGGTGCCAAGAGCGATCGTGACGCCGGCTCGGTTCAGCGCGGACACGTTCCGCAGCAGCCGACCGGCGCTCTCGGTCTGGCCCGTCGAGAAGCCGTCGGCCAGGGATGCGAGTTCCGCTTCGGAGAACGTCTCGCGGACGAGCGGCTCCGCGAGCCAATCGGGCTTCCGTCCGTAAATCGCGTTGCGCTCGCCCCACAGCGTTGCCGTGAAGAACACCTTCGGCCGCTCGTGCAGCAGCCCGATTAGTTCCTGATCGATGTCCCTGTCGCGGACGATGTGGCCGAAGCCGTCGACGCCGGCACGCAGCAGATCCTTCGCGTCCTCGAGCGCCGCGATGTGCGCCATGACACGGATGCCGTGCGTGTGCGCCTCGTCGATGATCGCGCGATAGAGGTTCGGCTTCAGCTTCTCGACCGTGCCGCCTCGATCGTCGACCCAGATCTTGATCAGGTCCGGACGGCTGGCGGCGAGCTCACGCACGTCGCGGCGGGCTTCGTCCTCCGACGTGACGCCGTATGGGGCATCGCGCATCGGCATGCCCGGTCCGGCGTTCGGCATCGCGAACCCGCGTCCGGCGGTGAGCAGGCGCGCGCCGGGGCGCGCCTCTCCCCGGATGAAGAAGGGCAGGGGACCGCGGCCGGTGCCGGCTTCGAAGACCGCGCCGACGCCGAAGTATGAGAAGCGGTCGAGCTCGTCGCGCAGATTCGGGCTGGTGTAGTTGTCTGCCGAGAAGGTCGTGCCGCGCCGGTAGCCAAGGTGCACGTGCGCGTCCACGAGCGCCGGCATCACGGTCTTGCCCGTCAGGTCTACACGCCGCGCACCGGGAGGCACCTGCACCGAACCTTTGGTGCCGACCTGCGTGACGTGTCCGTTCTGGACGAGAAATGCGGCGTTCTCGATCGGAGCGCGTCCGTCACCGGTGATCAGCCGCGCGCCTTCGAAGATGATGGCCGGCGAACTTGGGGCTTGCAGGATCGCCATGCCGCCGATGACTGCCAGAACGCGCAGGTTCAACCTGGCTGAGAGTTTAGAATAGTCGTGCGGTATGCCCGCAAGCTCCGGCCTTGCGCGACGCGCGGCCTGGTTGTGTTACTTCCTCGCCGTCGGCGGGTCCGTCTGGCTTTTCTATGAGCTGATTCGTCTGTGGCAGGCCCTGCCCGGGTCGGTGGACGAAGACATCTATCGGAGCGACAGTACCTTCGTCGCGGTCCTGACGCTGCTCCTGCTGGTCATTGCCGAGGGCCTGCGCCGCGGGTTCAAGTGGGCGATGTGGCTGGCCGCCGCGCTTGCGAGCGTTCTGATCTCGCCCGTGATGCCGTTCGTCGTCTTTTGTCTGGCAGCCGGCGTCTTCCTTGTCCGGCGGGGCGTCCCGTGGGCCATCGTGCTTCCGTCGATCTTCGTACTGTTCCTTACTCCGGGCGCCATCTGGTACGCCTCCGGCAAGGGCGGCCACATGTCATTCCTGCTGCTCTGGCCATTCGGCCTGCCGTGG
>DASQHH010000634.1:0-1944 GCA_035632195.1 Vicinamibacterales bacterium | reverse complement strand
GGCCAATGCGGCCAACGCCAGACCCTGACCGATCGCCGTGAGCGGGTTCGTGGTTTCGCGATAGAGGCCGCCGATGCCGCCGGTCGCGATTACGACGCGCGCCGTCGGCAGAACGACAGGCTTGCCGTCAGCGGCAGCCAGTACGCCCGCGACAGCACCATCCTCGGTGATCAGCCGCCGCGCCTCGACACCTTCGAGCACCGTGATCGACGGCGTTCGCCGGACGGCCTCGATCAGCGCTGCGGTGATCGCCCGGCCGGTGCCGTCGCCGGCAGCGTGGACGATGCGACGGCGGCCGTGACCGCCTTCGAGGCCGAGCTTGTAGCGTCCGTCGGGTGCGCGATCGAACGCGGCGCCGCGGTCGAGGAGATCGGCCAGCGCCGCTGGCCCGGAAGCAGTGATGCTTTCGACGGCCCGCGCGTCGCACAGCCCGTCGCCAGCGGCGATCGTGTCGGCAGCATGGCGCGCCGGATCGTCGTCCTCGCCGACGGCGACGGCGATGCCACCCTGCGCCCAGGCGCTGGCGCAGCCCGAGCCGAGCGGCGCCTGGGCGAGGATAATGACGGGCTCGGGCGCAAGATGCAGGGCCGTCATCAAGCCGGCGATACCGGCGCCGATGACGACCGGGCAGCCCGCGACGGCCGACGGAATCGTGTTCATCGCCGCTAGACCGCCAGCATGCGCTCGACGGTGCGACGCGCCGCAATGGCGACGGCCGGATCGATCGCTACCTCGTGCGTCATGGTTTCGAGCGCGTACCGGATGTTGGCGAGCGTGATGCGCTTCATGTGCGGGCACAAATTGCAGGGCCGCACGAACGCCGTCTCGGGATGGGCGAGTGCGACGTTGTCGCTCATCGAACATTCGGTCAGCAGCACGACGCGCGCCGGATGCTTGGTCGCGACATAATCGGACATGGCCGCCGTCGAACCGGAAAAATCCGCGGCGGCGACCACGTCCGGTGGACATTCCGGATGCGCCAGCACGATGAGGTCGGGATGCTCCGCACGCAGCGAATGGACTTCGGCGGCGGTGAAGCGCTCGTGCACTTCACAATGGCCGTGCCAGGCGATGATCTCGACCTCGGTCTCGGCTGCGACGTTGCGCGCGAGATATTCGTCGGGCAGCATGATGACGCGCGGCACGCCGAGCGATTCGACGACGCGTTTGGCGTTCCCCGAGGTACAGCAGATATCGGATTCGGCCTTCACCGCGGCCGAGGTGTTGACGTAACTGACGACCGGCACGCCCGGATAACGCTGCCGGAGCAGCCGCACGTCGGCAGCCGTAATCGACTCCGCCAGCGAACAGCCCGCGCGCGTATCGGGGATCAGCACCGCCTTGTCGGGGTTGAGGAGCTTGGCGGTCTCGGCCATGAAATGTACGCCGGCCAGGACGATGACGCGCGCCGACGTCTTGGCCGCTTCGCGCGCCAGCACCAGACTGTCGCCGGTGATGTCGGCGACGCAGTGGAAGATCTCCGGCGTCTGGTAATTGTGCGCCAGAACGACGGCGTCGCGTTCCCGCTTCAGCGCCAGGATCGCGGCGATGTCGTCGGCGAAGACCGGCCATTCGACCGGCGGGATCGCCTGGCGGACACGTTCATAAAGCCGTTCCAGCGTGATCGTGTCGGGCATTTCATTATACTCTCTATGAGCATTTAGAAGCGCAAAGAAAACGGGCGGAAGTACCCACCCTCCAACTTATGCTATGATTGACCATAATACCTGTCAAGACGGGCGACGACGGCGTGACAGCGACAACGAGGACCGACCACCGCAGCGGACACGCGCCGGCATTGCCGCGCGGCACGCTGGCGATCGAGCTGACCGCTGTGATCGTCGCCGTGACGTCTGACGAGCCGCGCGCGCTCACCCTGCACGGCGGCGAAGCCCTGCCCTCGGGTCCGCTGCAATCGCGCCACCACACCTTGCAGAGCGGTGT
>DASQHH010000633.1:0-6937 GCA_035632195.1 Vicinamibacterales bacterium | reverse complement strand
GTCCGTAGACAACGTAGTCTGTCGCGCCCGCGACCGGCGTCCACGAGATCGTCACGCCCGCGACGGCGCCGGAGGCAATCGTCGCCGAGACCTCGGCCGTCGGAGACGAGTTGGCTTTGGCGCCCTGATACGAGGTCACGCGCGCCGCGACCTTGTAGCAGTAGGTGCCTGCTGCGAGAGAACCGCCGCCCGCCGCCACTTTGGCCGACGGGAACGCCGGCGTCGCAACGATGGGATTGCGCCAGGCAACCGGCTTGCTCAGGTAATTGCCCCGGAACACGACATTGGCCGTGACCAGATTGGGAATCATCGGGTCGGACCCGCCGAGCAGGAAGTTCTCGGTTGCCGCCTCCAGATAGTTGTTTTCGATGAGGTAGTTGCCTGGTCCGTTGAAGCCGCTGAGGGCCTGCGAGTCCTGGCCGACGGCCTTGCAGTCCGAGATCCAGGAGTTGAGCACTTGCGTGTCGCTGCTGTTGAGCGCCACGCAGCGCTTCTGTCCCATCACCGGGTCGCCGTGGACGTAGAGTCGGTCGAGAACCAGCGAGTACGGCACCTGCGACAGCTGCGTCTGCGTCGAGTCGCCCATACCGAGATCGATGATGTCGTTGTACCCGCGGTCGTTGGCCTGGAACTCGAGGAACATCAGCTGCCAGTGATTTGCGCCCGCCAACGTTTTCAACGCAGCCGACGTATTCGGCGATTTGATCTTCGGCAGCAGCGTGGCGTAGGCCGGCGTCATCCGGACCCCCGACGGCGGAAGCTGAGAATCAGGGGCTGACGACCGGATGGTGATGTAGTCGGTCAGCGCGCCGGCATTGGGCAGCGTGAAGTTGCCAGAATACGTGGCGCCCGCAGCCAGCAGGATCACGTCGCCCGCCCGCGCCGAGTTGATCGCCGCCTGAAGACTGCCGCCCGCCGGCACGACGATCGTCGCAGCGCGGAGCGGCGAGGGAATCATCATGGCGAAGGCACACACCCATCCTGCGGCCCGCGCGAGGGTCGAAAAACGCATGCTCCACTCCTGCTTTATTGAGAAAGATCCGGACGAGCCAGAGTCCGGTTTGCGAGCCGTGCGGCAATGGCTGTGCCGCTACGGAACAGCTTGGAAAGACGACGTCATCTGTTCACAGCTCTTCCATATTCAGATACGGATCTGTAACGGCAGAGTCGGAAATTGAAATTGCAGAGCCTCAAAAAACCGGAAATGTTATTGCTGAGTACGACGAGAGACTCAGCTGAATGGCGTGTGGATTGCTCCGGCACCCCATATGCGCGTGTTGTGGGTAAAAGCCGGGAAATTACTTCCGCTGAACACCGGCGGGAAGCTGCGTTCGTTCCATTTGATGCGCCAGCTCGCTGCCGCCCATGACCTCGTCCCGTTGTCGTACTACGGTGGACCGATCGACCCAGACTACGAAGCTGAGCTCCGTCGCAACTTTCCGGCCGCCGAGCCGGTCGCGACGAAGTTGCCTGAGGCGGAAGTGGCCGCGTACGCCGCTCGAATCCTGCATCCGGCACCGTACGCCGTCGCAAAATTCACGTCGCCCGTCGTCCGCAGCCTCGTGCGCGCCCGGCTGGACGACGGCAGCTTCGATGTCGCAGTGTGCGACTTCCTGTCCGCCTCGCTGAATTTCCCTCGACGCCCGGCCACGCCGTGCGTGCTCTTTCAGCACAACGTGGAAACCACGCTTTGGCGGCGGCAGGCGACTCACGCACCCGGTCTTGCGGCGCGTCTGGCGTTCACCGTCGAGGCGTGGAAGATGGCCCGCTACGAGCGCCACACGGTCGCCCGCTTCGAGCGCGTGATCGCGGTGTCCGAGGCCGACCGCGCCGTCATGGGCACGATGACCGATCCGGCGCGCATTAGCGTCGTCCCGACGGGTGTCGACGTCACGGCGTTCCGAGCGATTGCACACAGCGCGGCCAAACGGCCTGTGGTGATGTTCCTCGGTTCCATGGACTGGGAACCGAATGTCGATGCCGTCGAGTATTTCGTCCACGACGTGTGGCCGTCCGTCCTCCGCGCGGTGCCGGACGCGGCGTTCTGGGTCGTCGGCCGCAACCCCGGTCCCAGCATGCTGGCCCTCAATTCCGATTCCGTGCGCGTGACCGGCACGGTTCCGTCGGTGCTCGAGTACCTCGAGCAGGCCGCAGCCGTCGTCGTTCCCCTTCGGGTGGGCGGCGGAACCCGTTTGAAGATTCTGGAGGCGATGGCCGCAGGCCGAGCGGTCGTGTCGACGTCGATCGGCGCTGAAGGGCTGGACGTGATGCCCGACCGCGACATCGTGCTGGCCGACGATCGGGAGCGCATGGCGTCCGACGTCATCGATCTGCTCCGCAACCCGCAGCGACGGGCGTCGGTCGGCCGCGCGGCGGCCGAGTCGGCCGGGCGATTCGACTGGGCGTCGGTTGCGACGGCGATGGAGGACGTCCTGTGCCGCGCCGCGACCATCCGGCCGCGCACGGCACGCGCGGCGCGGATGGTCGAGGCCGACGCATGAGAGTGCTCGTCCTCGACGGCAACGAAAATCAGTCGGTCGCTGCCGTTCGTTCGCTCGCGGCGGCCGGTCACACGGTCGAGGTCGGCGCCGAGACGAACTGGTCGAAAGCAGGCTGGTCGCGATCATGCGCTGGATCGTTCACGTACCCCGCGGCCGATCGCGACGCGGACGCCTTCGTCGCCGCAATCGCGGCCCGCGTCGGGACGGGCACCCTGGTCCTGCCGATGACGGAGCGGACGACCTTGCCGATTTCCGCGTCGCGCGACGCCCTGCTTGCGTCCGGTACGCGGCTCGTCCTTCCAGTGCACGCGTCCGTTTTGCGCGCGTTCGACAAAGAGGAGACGACGCGGCTCGCATCGCGGCTCGGAGTTCACGTTCCGGCGACCGTGCTCATTGCCAGCGACGACGCTGCCGAACGCGCCGCGTGGAGCGTCCAGTATCCGGTCGTGTTGAAGCCGCGCAGCTCCCACGAGCACGCCGCCGGCGCCGTGCGCGCGACCGGAGCGCCGATCTACGCGTCGGACGCCGCGGGACTTCTCCGCGCATGGAAGACGTTGTCGGAGCGCTGTCGTGCCGCCCTGGTCCAGGAGTACGTCGGCGGCGCGGGCGTCGGCTACTTCGCCCTGATGCGCGAAGGGAAGGTCCGCGCCGAATTTGCCCATCGGCGCATCCGGGACGTGCGGCCGACGGGATCGGGGAGCGCGCTGCGCGTGAGCATTCCAATGCCGCCGCGCGTCCGCGAAGCCGGTCTGGCGCTTCTAGAGGCGCTCGAATGGCACGGCGTCGCGATGGTCGAGTTCCGGGTGCAGGCCGACGGGACGCCGACCTTCATGGAAGTGAACGGGCGGTTCTGGAACTCGCTGGCGCTGGCAGTCCATTCGGGCGTCGACTTTCCCGCGCTGGTGGCGCAGCTCGCGGAACACGGCGACGCGGAACGCGTTGCCGCCTACCGTCCGGGCGTGCGCTGCCGGTGGCTGCTCGGCGATGCGAGGCATCTCGTCGAAGTGCTGCGGGGGGCGCCGCGCGAATTCCCGGGCCGCTTCCCATCGAGGCTTGCGACGCTCGCGTCCGTCGCCATCCCGTCTCGCGGCACACACCACGACAACTTCTCATGGCAGGATCCGCTGCCCGAGCTCGGCGACTGGGTGCACTTCGCCGCGCGGAAGCTGCCGCGCTCGACGCACGCGCTGGACAATGTGAGCGATACCCAGCCACGCGGGCTGCGCGGCGTCCTGCACGTCCACAGCACCTATTCGGACGGCGACTTTACGCTGGCGGAACTGCGCGAGACGTTTCTCGCGGCGGGCTGCCGGTTCGCGTGCGTCACCGATCACGCCGACGCGTTCGACGGCCCCCGCCTCGAGGCATACCGGCGCGAATGCGAGCAGCGGTCCGACGATCGGTTCCGCTTCATCGCCGGGCTGGAGTACGGCTGCAGAGATCGCATGCACGTGCTCGGGTACGGCGTCACCGAGCCCATCGATTCCACCGATCCCGAAACGGTGATCGCCGGCGTCCGCGCGCTCGGAGGGATCGCGGTCGTCGCACATCCCAAGGACTCCGCATTCGACGGAATCGAGCAATTCGATCCGCTGCCCGACGGCATCGAGGTGTGGAACACGAAGTACGACGGCCGCTACGCGCCGCGGCCGTGGACGTTCGATCTGCTCCAGCGGCTGAAGGCTCGTGCTTCAGGCATCCGAGCGTTCTACGGTCAGGACCTGCACTGGAGACGCCAGTGCCGCGAGCTGCTGACCCTCGTGGATATCGGCGAGCTGAATCGCGACGCAATTCTGTCGGCGTTGAAGAGCGGGCGCTTCTCCGGCTTGAGGCACGGCCGTCTGCTGTCGTCGGACGGCACCCTCGAGCCATCCGCGCGGGCGGCCTACGCGCGATGGCATCGCCGATCGCGGGCGCTCCGCGACGCGGCACGAACCGTCAAGCACTGGATTGAAGGCGCCGGAATCGGGATCCCGCTCCCGATCAAGGCGCAACTGCGCCGGATTTTTTGATCTCATCCTGGTGGTCGCCCCATCCCGCGTCCGGAGATCCCCCAAGCAGTCGCTCGCGCACTCGTAGGTACCAGGCTCCGCCAATCGTCCTCGCGGCAAGCTTGGCGCGCCACAGGACCGTTTGCCCGGCACGGGGCACGAGATCGCCTGCAGACAATGCGGCAGCGCGGAGGGCCGGCGTGTGCCGCTGAATGGCGTACCGCCCGAGAACGGTCACGCCGCTCTCGCAGCGCATGCGCAGGGTCGGCATCGACGTGAAGAGGAACCGGATGCCAGCCGCTGCCGCGGCGGCGCTGACGCGAGCGGAATGGTAACCGCCGGGAACGGATGCCACATCGACGGATGCCCCGACGATGTCGTCGAGGATCGCGGCGCTTCGCGTCCACTCCTCGCGCAGCCGCGCGTCGGTGCATCGCGCCATCCGCAGCGGATGTGTATGCGAGTGGCTGCCGACGATGTGGCCGAGGCGATGAAGCTGCTCGATCTCGCCGCGGTTCAGAAACCCCCTGCGTCCGATGAAGGCCGTCGCGATGAAGAAATGGCCGCGCCATCCGCGCGCGTCCAGCAGTTCAGCGATCCGCATGGCGCTCGCGCCGCCGTCGTCGAACGTCAGAACGGGGCGTCCTCCTCTCGCCGCGATCGCCGCAAGATGTTCCTGGAATTGCTCCGTGGTCAGCTTGTAGCGCGCCGCGTCACCTCCTGGGAAGCCGCTCTCGTCGTTGTTGCCCAGGCAACCGGAGGCGGTGACATCGTGATACATCAACGCGGCGTTCACCAGCAGATGCCCTCGTACTTGGCGTTGAGCAGCGCACCGACGATCGGGATCCGGACGAGATCGATGATGATCTGGTCGGCGCGCGTCCGCCTCAGGGCGTCGGTGAATTCTGGAGCGCGGTTGCCGACGACAATCACGTCGGACTGATCGATCACCTCGTCCATCGACGTGCACAGATGGGAGGCGAGATGCGGAATCTGCGTCTCGATGTACTGTTTGTTCGCGCCGACGAGGCGCCCGAGCGACACGCTCTTGTCGTAGATGCACAGCGTCAGTCCCTTGCCGAGCAGCTGCTCGGCGAGGATGACCATGGGGCTCTCGCGCAGATCGTCGGTGCCGGCCTTGAAGCTGAAGCCCAGCAGCCCGATGCGCTTGCGGCCGGTTTCGAGCACGAGATCGACCGCATGCTGAATCTGCTGACGGTTGCTCGGCAGGATCTGCGAGATCATCGGCAGCTCGACGTCGACCTCCTTCGCCCGGTACTGCAGCGCGCGGACGTCCTTGGGCAGACACGAACCGCCGAACGCGAAGCCGGGCTTGAGGTAATACGGCGACAGGTTCAGCTTCTCGTCGCGGCAGAAGATGTCCATGACGTCGTGGCTGTCGACGCCGAGCCCCTTGCAGAGGTTGCCGACCTCGTTCGCGAAGCACACTTTCAGCGCGTGCCAGGTGTTGCTCACGTACTTCACCATCTCCGCGACGCGGATGCTGGTGCTGATGAGCGGTGCGTCAATCGATTGATACAGGGCAATCGTGCCGCTGGCGTCGGCCGCGTGGTTGTGGCCGATGAGCGTCACGGGCGGCTTGCGGAAATCCGAGAGCGCCGTGCCCTCGCGGAGGAACTCCGGGTTGACCGAGACGCCAAATCCGTCTCCGTATTTCTTGCCCGACTCGCGCTCGAGCTCCGGAATCACGACCGTGTGGGTCGTGCCCGGCAGCACCGTGCTGCGGACGACGATGACGTGGTAGTCGAACTTGTCGCGGAGCGCGGCGCCAATCTGCGCGCTGACGCGTTCGAGGTAGGTCAGGTCGAGGCTGCCGTTCCGTCGGCTGGGCGTGCCGACGCACAGCAGCGACACTTCGCTGTCGCGGATGGCTTCGGCCGTGTCGGTCGTCGCGCGCAGCCTCCCTTCGGCAACGCCCCGCGCCAGCAGCGCGTCGAGGCCGGGCTCGACGATCGGGCTGCGGCCCTCGCTGACGGCCCGCACCTTGTCCGGATTGACGTCCACGCCGATGACCGAATGTCCGTCTGCCGCGAGCGAGGCGGCCGACACGCTGCCCACATAGCCGAGACCGAAGATCGACACCTTCACAGGGACTCTCCCAACTGCGGATGACTGATGGATGCGGATGCGGGGCTCATCGCCGGGTCGCATGCCGCCAGGGTCTGGACGCCGTCACCGTCGATGAACGTGCGGTGCCAGAGCTCGAGGTTCAGGAGGCTCCAGATCCGATCCCCGCCGTTGGTGCGCCCCTCGGCGTGATCGCGCAGGAGCGCGTCGACCGCCTGGGGATCGATGATGCCGCGCTGGCGGCAGCGCCGATCGAGCAGCACGTCGCGCACCGCGCGATTCCAGCTGCCGCGGGTCTACTGCGCGAACGGCACCGGGAAGCCCATCTTCGGCCGGCGCAAGATCGACTCCGGCAGC
>DASQHH010000632.1:0-6685 GCA_035632195.1 Vicinamibacterales bacterium | reverse complement strand
TTGCGGCGCCATTGTAGCGCAGGCCTTGAGGCCTTCGCGTGGAGGCAGCCCCGAAGGGCTGCAGTACGTCTTGCGCCTGGGCCTGTAGACGTGCGTCGCCTGGCCGAAGAAGACTTCGGCAGACTCCATCACGGTCTCGGTGAGCGTGGGATGCGGATGGATGGAGAGCTTGAGGTCCGTCGCGTTGGCGCCCATCTCGATCGCGAGGACGCCTTCCGCAATCATCTCGCCCGCGCCCGGACCGACGAGGCCGACGCCGAGCACGCGCTCGCTCTCGGGATCGAGCACCAGCTTCGTCAGGCCATCGGTGCGGTCGAGCGTGATGGCTCGGCCTGACGCCGCCCACGGGAACTTGGCGATCGTCACGTCGCGCCCATCCTTCTGAGCCTGCGCTTCCGTCAGTCCCGCCCAGGCCAGCTCAGGATCGGTGAACACCACTGCGGGAATCGCGCGCGGCGCGAATGCCACGTTCTCGCCCGCCATCACTTCGACGGCGACGCGCGCCTCGTGCGATGCCTTGTGCGCCAGCATCGGCTCGCCGACGACGTCGCCGATCGCGAAAATCGACGGCTCGTGCGTCCGCCTCTGCTCGTCGATCATGATGAAGCCGCGCTGGTCGACCTGCACGTGCGTTTTGTCGAGACCGGGGATCGCGGAGTTCGGCCGGCGTCCGACAGCCACGAGCACGCGATCGAATGTCTGCTGTTTCTGATCGACCTTTCCTTCGAACGTGACGCTGATGCCCTTCGGCTCCGGCGTCATCGAGACGACCTTCGTCTCGAGCAGCACGCTCTTCATCAGTGAACCGATCCGCTTGGCGAGCACCTCGACGAGATCGCGGTCCGCTCCGGGCAGCAGGCCCGGCGTCATCTCGACGACGGTCACGGCGCTGCCGAGCGTCGCGTACACCGATCCGAGCTCCAGCCCGATATAGCCGCCGCCGACGACGAGCAGCGACTTCGGAACGTCGGGCAGGTCGAGCGCGGCGCTCGAGTCCATGACTCGAGGGTCGTTTACCTTCAGCGCAGGCGGAATCGCCGGAACCGATCCGGTCGCCAGCATGGCGTGCTCGAACTGGACTTCCTCAGTTCTTCCGCCTTCGAGGCTCACACGAAGATGATGCGCGTCGACAATCGCCGCGAGCCCTCGCAGATAGGTAATCTTCCGCGCCTTGACGAGCTGCCCCGTTCCGCCGGTCAGCCGTTTAACGACGCCGTCCTTGAAGCCCCGAAGCTTCTCGAGGTCGATCTTCGGCTGGCCGAAGTCGATCCCCCAGCCGTGCGCATGTTTCGCCTCGTCCACGAGCTTTGCGACGTGCAGCAGCGCCTTCGACGGAATGCATCCGCGGTAAACGCACACGCCGCCCGGATTGGCTTCGGGATCGATCAGCGTGACGCTGAGCCCGAGGTCCGCCGCAAGGAACGCTCCTGCGTAGCCTCCGGGCCCCGCTCCGACGACTGCGAGTTGTGTGGTGATCATCCGTTGAGAGCGATCACGAACGGCTCTTCGAACGCCGCGGCGACCCAGCGCAGGAAGCGGATGCCGTCGGCACCGTCGATTGCGCGGTGGTCGTAGGAGAGCGACAGCGGCAGCATCGTCCTGGGAACGAACTGACCACTCTCGAACTTCGGCTGCACGGACCCCCGCGAGATGCCGAGAATCGCGACTTCGGGCGCATTCACGATCGGCGTGAAATAGGTCCCCCCGATGCCGCCGAGGTTGCTGATGCTGAAGCAGCCGCCCTGCATCTCCTCGAGCGCGATCTTCCGCGACCGCGCCTTCTCCGAGAGCTGCGAGAGCTCGACCGAGATCTGCGTGATGTTCTTCTGGTCGGCGTCGCGGATGACCGGCACCAGCAGTCCGCGGTCGGTGTCGACGGCGATGCCGATGTTGACATACTTCTTGCTGACGATTTCGCCCGCCTCGACGTCGAGCGACGCGTTGAACTGTGGAAAGACCTTGAGCGCCGTCGCGACGATCTTGACGGCAATCGCGGTGACCGTCAGGCTGCCCCCGGCCGCTTCGACCTGCTTCGCATACTTCCTGCGCGATTCCTCGAGCGCCGTGATGTCGGCGAGGTCGCACTGCGTGACGTGCGGAATCGTCGCCCACGCGGCGGTCAGATGCTCCGCCGTCTTCCGCCGCACGGCGCGCATCGGCTGCCGCTCCACCTGGCCCCATCGCGTGAAATCGGGAAGCGGCTCCGCCGCTGCCGCGCGGCCGCCGCCCCCGCCGCTCACGATGCGTTTGACGTGCGCCTTCACATCGTCGACCGAAATCCGTCCGGCGTCGCCGCTGCCCGCGACCTGGTTGATGTCGACGCCCAGCTCGCGCGCGGTGCGGCGCACTGACGGCGCCGCCGGCGCAGGCGGAAACTCGGACGCAGGAGCCGGCTCCGGCTCCGCAGGTCTCGCGCCGCGGGAAATGTCGACGACTTTGTTCGTGGCGCCCGGCTTGTCGGCGGCAGTGTTCTGCGCAGTGTTGGCAGCGACGGCTTCACCGTGGTCGGAGCGCGAGGCTTTAGCTGAGCGCTCGCCTGAAGGCTCTCGCTCAGAACTCGTGGGTACGGCCTTTTCCGTCGGCTTCGCTCCGTCGTCGACGGACAAAATCGCCTGGCCGACTTTCACCTTGTCGCCGGCCTTCACGCGAACGTCTTTCACCTGTCCGGCGACGGACGAGGGGACCTCGATCGTCGCCTTGTCGGTCTCGAGCTCGAGGACCGGCTGATCTTTCGCGATGGTGTCGCCGGGCTTTACGAGGACCCGCAGGACGTCGCCGGCGCTGATGTTCTCGCCCAATTCCGGAAGCGTGAAGTCTGTCAAAAAAAGATCTCTGCGCGCTCTGCGCGCTCTGCGGTTGCTTTACGAAATCGCCGGATTCGCCTTCTCGGAATTGACGTTGTGCGCCTTCATCGCCTGCTCCACGACCGAGCCCTCGACCTTGCCGTCGCGCGCGAGGGCGGCCAGCGTGGCGACGATGACCCAGCGGTAGTCGACCTCGAAGAACTCGCGGAGGCTGGCGCGGCTCTCGCTGCGTCCGAAGCCGTCGGTGCCGAGCGCGACGAGCGGGCGCGGCAGCCAGCGATCGATCGAGTCCGGCAGCGCCTTTACATAATCGGACGCCGCGACCAGTACGCCGGGTGCATCCTTCAGGCACTGCGTCACGTACGGGAGGCGCGCCGGCTGATTCGCGTGGAGCATGTTCCAGCGCTCGGCCGCATGGCCGTCGCGGTACAGCTCGCTGTAGCTCGTCACGCTCCAGACGTCCGCCCCGACGCCGTACTTCGACTCGAGGATCTCCTGCGCCTTGATGACTTCGGGGAGGATCGCGCCGCTGCCGAACAGCTGCGCCCGCTTCGTCGACGCCGGGTTCGCCGTCGCGCGGAAGCGGTACATGCCCTTGAGGATGCCGTCCTGCGCGCCCTCCGGCATCACCGGCATGGCGTACTGCTCGTTCATCACGGTCAGGTAATAGAAGATGCTCTCCCGATCGATGTACATCCGCCGGATGCCGTCCTGGATGATGACGGCGATTTCGTAGGCGAAGGCGGGGTCGTACGCGACGCAGTTCGGATACGCCATCGCGAACAGATGCGTCTGGCCGTCCTGGTGCTGGAGCCCTTCGCCGGCGAGCGTGGTGCGGCCGGACGTGCCGCCGAGCATGAATCCGCGCGTGCGCGAATCGCCCGCGGCCCAGATCAGGTCGCCGATCCGCTGGAACCCGAACATCGAGTAGTAGATGAAGAACGGAATCGTGTTGACGCCGTGGGTGGCGTACGCGGTGCCGGCGGCGATGAACGACGACATCGAACCGGCCTCGGTGATCCCTTCCTCGAGAATCTGGCCGTCGGAGGCTTCCTTGTAGTAGAGGAGCGTGTCCATATCGACCGGCTCGTACACCTGCCCTGCGTGCGAGTAGATGCCGACGGCGCGGAACAGCGCCTCCATGCCGAACGTCCGCGCCTCGTCCGGGACGATCGGCACGACCAGCGGACCGAGCTCTTTGTCGCGCAGCAGCTTGCTCAGCATCCGCACGAACACCATCGTCGTCGACGCCTTGCGCCCTTCGGTGCCCTTGTAGAACTCCTCGAACAGATCCGCGGGCAGGCTCTTGAGCGGCTCGCTGCGGACCTTGCGCGCCGGGATGTAGCCGCCGAGCGCCTCGCGGCGCGCGCGCATGTACTTCGCTTCGGGGCTGCCCTCGGGCGGACGGTAGAACGGCGTGTGGCCGATTTCCGCATCGGCGATCGGGATGCCGAAGCGGGTGCGGAAGGCGCGCAACTCCTCTTCGTTCATCTTCTTCTGCTGGTGCGTGATGTTCTTGCCTTCGCCGGCTTCTCCGAGGCCGTAGCCTTTGATCGTGCGCGCGAGGATGACCGTCGGCGCGCCGCGGTGTTCGACGGCGGCCTTGTAGGCGTTATAGACCTTGATGGGGTCGTGGCCGCCGAGCGTCATTTTCTTCAGCTGGTCGTCGGTCAGGTGCTTGACCATCTCGAGCAGCCGCGGATCGACGCCCCAGAAATGTTCGCGGACGTACGCCCCTGACTCGACGGCGTACTTCTGGTACTGGCCGTCGACGATTTCTCCCATCCGCTTGACGAGCAGACCCTCGCGGTCCTTCGCCAGGATTGGATCCCACTCGCGGCCCCACAGGCACTTGATCACGTTCCAGCCCGCGCCGCGGAACGCCGCTTCGAGCTCCTGGATGATCTGGCCGTTGCCGCGCACCGGACCGTCGAGCCGCTGCAGGTTGCAGTTGATGACGAAGATCAGGTTGTCGAGCTTCTCGCGCGCCGGCAGCGTGATGGCGCCGAGCGCTTCCGGCTCGTCGGTCTCGCCGTCCCCGAGGAACGCCCAGACCTTCGCGTTGGACCTCTGCTTCAGGCCGCGATCCTCGAGGTAGCGCATGAAGCGCGCCTGGTAGATCGCCATGATCGGCCCGAGGCCCATCGAGACGGTCGGGTAATCCCAGAAGTCCGGCATCAGCCACGGGTGCGGATACGACGAGAGCCCGCCGCCGGCCTTCGTTTCGCGCCGGAAGTTTTCGAGGTGCGTTTCGTCGATGCGGCCTTCGAGGTACGCGCGCGCGTAGATGCCCGGGGCGGCGTGGCCCTGGAAGAAGATCACATCGCCGTCGCCCTGCTGATGTCCGCGGAAGAAATGGTTGAAGCCGACTTCGTAGAGCGTCGCTGCCGACGCGAACGTCGAGATGTGGCCGCCGATCCCCTCTTCCGCCTTGTTCGCGCGGACGACCATGGCGGCGGCGTTCCAGCGCACGAAGCTCTTGATGCGGCGCTCGAGGTCGGGGCTGCCCGGCATGAGCACCTGCTCGTCGGCGGCGATGGTATTGATGTAAGGGGTGTTCGCGGTGAACGGCAGCTTGACGCCGTTCTGCCGGGCGTGAATCGTCAGCTCGCGCAGGAGACGGGCGACCTTTGCCGGTCCGCCGCTCTGCAGCACATAATCGAGTGAATCAAGCCACTCTCGTGTTTCGACTTCGTCCAGCTCCGCAGCGTCTTTCGGAGCGATGTATCTCACGAACGGATCCTTTCGCCTCTCGGAGTGTCGGTCGACAGGCTCCTAACCTGTAGAGTAACCACTAATTGTACACCCGGACCCCTTCCCGCCTGCTGACCGGCGTCCGTGACGCCATCGTCACATGCGAGCGCTGCCCGCGGCTGCGGCAGTACTGCGCGCGCATCGCGCGCGAGAAGCGGCGCGCGTACATGAAAGAGATTTACTGGGGACGGCCCGTGCCCGGGTTCGGTGATCCACGAGCACGCCTCCTGCTCGTCGGGCTCGCGCCTGCGGCGCACGGCGCCAACCGCACCGGCCGCGTCTTCACCGGCGACGGCGTCGGCGGCTCCGGCGACTTCCTGATGGCGGCGCTGCACCGCGCCGGCTTCGCCAACATCCCGACGTCGCAGCATCCCGGCGACGGCCTGCAGCTGCGGGATGCGTTCATCGCCGCGGCGGTGCGCTGCGCGCCGCCTGACAACAAGCCGACGCCCGAGGAAATCGTCAACTGCCTGCCCCACCTCGACGCCGAGATCGCCGCCCTCCCCCGCGTCCGCGTCGTCGTCGCCCTCGGAAGGATCGCGTTCGACGCCTATCTGCGGCTGCTCGCATCGCACGGCGGCGCAGACCGTCCACGTCCGCAGTTCGCGCACGCGAGCCTCGCCCGGCTGCACAACGGCCGGACGCTCATTGGCTGCTACCACCCCAGCCGGCAGAACACGAATACGGGGAAGCTCACGGCGAAGATGATGGACCAGGTGTTTCGCCTGGCGCGCCGAGCCCTCGGCTAAAGCGTTCGCGCGACCATCATCCGCGGCCATACCCGAATTGCGCGCTCCGGTGTCTAAACGGATGTGACTGTTCGTTTGCGCTGAAGACGCGTCGCGAACCGATCGGCGCGGCGCGCTCCATCACTCTCACGCCAGCAGGAGGGAGCTATGCCGCACGAGATGTTTGCGGATGCCGTCGTACGTCCGATTTCGCCGCGGGCGCGTGCACGCCGGCGGCGCCTGGTCTTCGTTTCAATCGCCCTCCACGTTGTCCTCGTCCTCGCGCTCGTCTTCGCACAGGCGCTGGCGCCGGGCGTGCTGCCGGCACCGGCGCGCACCCTCGCCTTCGAGATCACCGAGCCCGTCAAAGTCGTCGACGTTCCCGCGCCGCCGCGCCCG
>DASQHH010000631.1:0-1507 GCA_035632195.1 Vicinamibacterales bacterium | reverse complement strand
CGATCAGTTCGCGGTTATGACCCGACCTGACATCGATGGCCGAATGGCAATTGCCGCAGGCCAAGCTGTCGGCTTCGCGCAGCCGGGGCAGGCTCTCTTCCGTATAAGACCCGCAGACCGGGCATTCGACCGCGAGCAGGGTATGCGCGCCGGCGGTGGCGCTTGGCTTCCGGTCGATCGAAAGATCCGCCTGATGCTCGGATGAAGGCTCGTGATGTCGCGTCTTCGTCGTGGACAATTTCAGTGACCTCTCAGTGCAGCGGGAGCAGCGCGAGGCGGGAAAAGGCAAATTCGAGTCTGCGAATCAAATAGTATTCGGCCTCAATTGGCAAGAAATTTCGCTAAATCTTCGATAATTTTATCGAGAATCGCGGTTAATTTTAGAATATTTGTCGGTAATTCTATTAACCTTAACTTGGATCTTGAGTAACAATTCAACCAATTTGCCCGAACCCAGCAATTTCATTTCCTATCGCTTGTGTCGAGCGTAGCCCGCAGGCCGTCCGTCATCGTCGTCCGGGCGGCTGTGCCCAGCGCCGCGGTCGCGGCCGAGGGATCGCCGATCGAGGTGCGGATGTCGCCGGCCCGCGGCGCGCGGTGATGGACGACGGGGCTCGTGCCCGTCAATCCCTTGAGAACCTCGAGCAGCTCGAGCAGCGAGACGCCGCGGCCGGTGCAGACGTTGTAGACGCGGGCGCCTGCCGCCGCGGCGGACATCGCGGCGATGAGGTGCGCGACGACATCGGCGACGTAGATGAAGTCGCGGGTTTGCCGGCCGTCGCCGAAGATGTCGACGTCGCGGCCTGTCGCGAGGCGATCGGCGAAGATGGCGATGACGCCGGAATAGGGCGAAGACGGGTCCTGACGCGGACCGTACACGTTGAAGAAGCGCAGCCCGACGCTGGGCACGCGGTGGACGGCCCAACCGACGCGCGCATGCCATTCGCAGGCGAGCTTGTCGACGCCATAGGCCGACAACGGGGCCGTCGTCGCCGTCTCCTTGAGCGGCGTCTCGGGATTGTCGCCGTAGACCGCGGCCGACGACGCGTAGACCACGGGGACCGGCGGCGACGTGGCGCGCCGCGCGCGGTCCAGGATGGCGACGGTCCCCGTCACGTTCGTGCGATGGCTCGCGACCCAGGCCTCGGTGCAGCGTTGCACCGACGCGACCGCCGCCAAGTGAAAGCATCCATCGACGCCGTCGAGCGCGTCGGCCACCGCCTTCTCGTCGGCGACGTCGCCGATGCGGAGGTCGACCGTCGAGGCGATGTTGTCGCGTCGGCCGCTGGAGAGATCGTCGAGCACGCGCACCTGGTCGCCGCGCGCGAGCAGCGCTTCGACGAGATGGGAGCCGATAAAGCCGCAGCCTCCCGTCACGAGCCATGTCCTCATCGTTCTGACCGAATGAGTGTTGGGATTGGGAACGGTGGACGGCGCTGACGCGCCTGCGCGAGGGTCATGTGCGCCGTCCGATCTCCAGCAGGAACTTTTCCAGCGCCTCGAACTG
>DASQHH010000630.1:0-6383 GCA_035632195.1 Vicinamibacterales bacterium | reverse complement strand
GTGTCCGAGGACGACGGGCACCTTCATCGGCCAGTCGCCGCGCGCCGGATGGAGGTCGCTGTGGCACACGCCGGCCGCACGGATCTCGACGAGCACTTCGCCGGCTCCGGGCGCGTCGAGCGTCGCCTCTTCGATCGACAGCGGCTGTCCCTGCTCCCAGAGAATCGCGGCGCGGATGTTCATAACTGGTATTTTGCCCGCAGGCGCCGCATTCCCGAAAGCCAGCGATCGGGGTCGGACGCCTTGCGTTTCACGAATTCTGCGACCTCCGGATGCGGCAGGATGAGAAACCGTTCGGCCCTGATTCCGCTCGCCACGTCGGCGGCGACCTTCTCGGGTTCGACCGCGGTGTCCAGTAGAAACTCGCGACCCCCTTCGGCGGCGCGTCGCAACATGTCGGTCTTGACACCCTGCGGACACAATGCCGACACCTTGATGCCTCGGTCGCCGTACGCGACGGCGATCCATTCCGCGAACGCGAGCGCGGCGTGCTTCGTTACCGCATAGGTGGCCGAGTGAATATGCGTCAGCAGGCCGGCGGCGGACACGGTCTGGAGTAAATAGCCGCCGCCGCGCGCGAGCATCGACGGCAGCACGGCACGCGCGGCGTAGACGTGCGCCATGACGTTGACGTCCCAGCAGCGCTGCCATTCGGCATCGGACGTCGCTTCGCCGCCGTCGACGGCGATGCCGGCGTTCGAGCAGAACAGGTCAATCGCGCCAAACCGTTCGATGGTCTGCTCGACCAGACGGCGGACATCCGCCTCGCGGGTCACGTCCGTCGCGATCGCCAGGCCGCTGACTTCCTTCGCGACCCGCGCGGCGCCGCCGGCGTCGACGTCCGCGACGACGATGCCCTTCGCGCCTTCAGTGGCGAAGCGGCGGCACAACGCACGGCCGATGCCATTCGCGCCGCCGGTCACGACAACGAGTTTGCCCTGCAGTTCCAAGAGTCTCTTTTCGTGTGTCGCGGGTGAAGCGGTCTTGTGTTTTCTATGACGCCTTGGCCGCGGTCTGTTGCGCTTTCATCCAGTCCTGCAGCTTCGCGACGTCGTTCTTCGCGGTGCGCGACGCCGCGAGCAGGACCAGTGCCAGCAGCACAGCGAACATCGGCACGATGTACATCGCCGTGTGCAGCCCTTCCGCGCGGAACGGCTCCAGCGCGCGCAGGTCAAAGCCCTTCGACTCGCCGACGAGGCTTCGGAACTCCGCGGCGAGAATCGAGGTGAACGGCAAAGGCGCCACTCTGCCGGCGGCGCTGGCCGCCTCGAACGTGAAGTAGTCGCTGACGAGGCCGGTGCCGACCGGTCCGAACGAAGCGCCCAGCAGATACATCGCGCAGAAATACAGCGCCATCGCCGTGCCACGGAGCGCCGGCTCCACGACGTCGTGGATGGTCGTATAGACGGTCGAGTAGTACGCGTACATCACGCCGGTGCCGCTGCCCATGAGCAGCGCGAAGCTCCAGACCGAACCGCTCGGCTGCCTCAAGCCCAGGAACATCAGCGGCGCGCAGATCGCGACCGCAATGGTTCCGACGATCAGGCGTCCGTCAACGCGCTTCTGATAGAGGCGGTCGGCGAGCGCGCCGCCGACCGTGAGCCCGACGATGCCGGAGAAGCCGTAGACGGCGGCGGCAATCCAGCCGGCGGTCACCGGCGTCAGCTTGTGGAAACGGATGATGAACGGCGACACGAACGAGCCAAGCGCGTACATGTTGAAGTTGTGCAGCGCACCGGACACGATGATCCACAGCAGCGTCGGAATCGAGGCGACGAGCACGTACGGATTTCCCTCGCGGCGCCGATCGCCGATCGCGTGCGCTTCGACGGTCCCGCGCTTCGGCTCGCGAATCGCCGTCGCCGCGAGCGCGCAGAGCACGCCCGGCACCGCCGCGACGAAGAACGCCCGCCGCCAGCCCCAGTTCTGCAGAATCCAGCCGCCGGCGCCGTTGGCGAGCCCGAGCCCGAGCGGCAGTCCGAGCATCCACACGGCCATCGCCTTCGCGCGGGACGAGGTCGGAAACAGATCGCCCAGCAGCGACGTCGACGCCGGCGAACACGTCGCCTCGCCGATCCCGACGCCGAGGCGCGCGACGATCAGCTGCGAGAAGTTCCGTGCGATGCCGGACGCCGCAGTGCGCAGGCTCCACCCGAACACGCCGCCAGCGAGAATGCGGTTGCGCGCGCCGCGGTCAGACATCCGTCCGAGCGGGAGGCCGACCATGGCGTACAGCAAGGTAAAGACGGTCCCGAGCAGGCCGAGCGCCGTGTCGCTGAGCGCCCACTCGCGGCGGATACCCTCGCCGACGCCGCCGATGATCTGGCGGTCGAAGAAGTTCATCAGGTTGATTGCGAACAGCACAATCAGCGCGTAGACCGAGCTCACAGCGGGTACTTCCCGGCCCCGATGACCGCATCTGCGATTCGCCGGCGCGCCGCGATGGTGTCCACCGGAGACGGCGCCGCGAGCCGGACGGCGGCGTCCGTGAACGCCGCGTCGACGCCGCGAGCGCCGAGCGCGGCACAGACCGTGCGCGTCGCCGCCGCCATCCGCTCGGCGGCCTCGGCAGCATAAGCCTGCGCGACGTCCGCGGCGATCGCCGCGCTGCGGTGCCCGCGCTTCGTGAGCTTCTCCGCGCGCCCGCGCGCGCTCTCGACTGCGTACGCTTCGATCGCGATGTCGGCGATCTGCGCCTGCACTTCCTGTGCGTCCTTCCATTCCGCGCCGTACGCGGCGGATGCCCTGCCCAGCAGCCCGGTGGCCAGGCGCTTGGCGCGGTCCGCGACCGCCTGCACGCCCGCGCCCGCCACCGCTCCCGCGACCGCCCGCTCCGCCGCCGCGCTCGAGAACTGATCGGCGCCGTTCTTGAGGAGGCGCGTCGGGATGATCATCCGATTGATTTCGTTCGTGCCTTCGTAGATGCGCGTGATGCGCGCGTCGCGGTACATGCGCTCGAGCGGGAACTCGCGCGAGTAGCCGTTGCCCCCGAAGACCTGCACGCCCTGGTCGACTGACCACGCGAGCGCTTCGCTGGTCCAGACCTTGTTGATCGAGCATTCGACGGAGAAGCCTTCGATCGTCTTCATCACGATCCCGCCGTCGTGCGATCCGCCCACGGCGCGATCGACATCGCCCAGCGTCCGGTACGACATCGAGTCGCCGACGAAGGCGCGGACCGCCATGCCGGCGAGCTTCTCCTTGATCAAGCCGAACTCGGCGATCGCCTTGCCGAACTGCCGGCGCTCCTTCGCGTAGGCGACGGAGTGGTTCAGCGCCGTCTTCACCGCCGACATGTTGCGCGAGCCGAGCTTGACGCGTCCGAAGTTGAGGACGTTGAACGCGACCTTGTGCCCCTGTCCCACCGTCCCCAGCACGTTCTCGACCGGCACCTTGACGTTGTCGAGCATCAGCGCCGTCGTCGACGACCCGTCGAGGCCGAGCTTGATTTCGTCGCGACCGTTGACGACGCCAAAGGCGCGTTCGACCAGGAAGGCGGTAAAGAGCTCACCGTTCACTTTCGCGAAGATGGTGAACAGATCGGCGAATCCGCCGTTCGTAATCCACATCTTCTGCCCGTTCAGCACGTAGTGGCGGCCGTCGCCGGATAGCGTGGCGGTCGTCTTCGCGGCGAGCGCGTCCGAGCCGGACTGTGGCTCCGTCAACGCATACGCGCCGACCATCTCTCCGCTCGCGAGCCGGGGCAGGTACTTGGCCTTCTGCTCCGCCGTGCCGAAATGGACGAGCGGCAGCGTGCCGATGGAGGTGTGGGCGCCGAGCGAACCGCCGAACGAAGGGCTGATTGCGATCTGCTCGCCGACATACGCGGCGCTGATCAGGTCGAGGCCGAGGCCGCCGTACTCTTCCGGAATTTCGAGGCGCAACAGGTCGAGCGCGCTCGCCTTCTTCAGCAGCTCCCGGGTGAAGACCCAGTCGTGCTTGTACAGGCGCTCGACGTTCGGCAGGACTTCCTTCTGCATGAACTCGAGCGCCGTCTGACCAAACATCCGCTGTTCGTCCGTCAGCTCCTCGCGGATGAACAGGTCGTCGGGCGACAGCGTCGTCGAAAGAAATTGCCCGCCCGTTACCGCTGCGTTGATCTGAGTCATGGTTCCCTACCGAACGGTCGGTTGACGTCTTCGGCGGCTACGCAGTATAAGCCTCGGGTCGTGCCGACCATCAACGATTTGTTCAGACTGGACGGGCGCGTCGCCATCGTCACCGGCGGCTCGCGAGGCCTGGGCCGGGAAATGGCCGAGGGACTTGCGGAGGCGGGGTGCGCGCTGATGCTGTGCGCGCGGCGCGACGAGTGGCTGACGCCGACGGTGGACGGCTTCCGGAAGCGCGGCGTCAGGGTCGAGGGACTGAAATGCGACGTCTCGAAGGCAGCCGATGTGCAGGCCGTCGTCGACAAAGCCATCGCGGCGTTCGGCAAGGTCGACATTCTCGTCAATAACGCGGGAGTGACGTGGGCGGCGGAGCCAGAAGATCTTCCGCTGGACAAGTGGCAGAAGGTCGTCGACATCAACCTGACCGGCGCATTCCTGTTCTCACAGGCGGCCGCCCGCGACATGCTGAAACGGCAGTGGGGACGGATCATCAACGTGGCGTCGATCGCGGGGCTGCACGCGTCGGTCGCCGGGCCCCACTACGCTCCATACGCCGCAACCAAGGCGGGACTGATGGGTCTGACGCGCGAACTGGCGGCATCGTGGGGACGCAAGGGCATCCGCGTCAACGCGATCGCGCCCGGATTCTTTCACTCACGGCTCGCCGACGGCGCGATCGAATTCGCGGAGCCGGCGATCAAGGCCACCAGCCCGATTGCGCGCGTCGGCGAAGCCGGTGAGCTGAAGGGGGTCTGCGTGTTCCTCGCCGCCGACGCGTCGAATTACATCACGGGCCAGACCATCGTCGTCGACGGGGGACGGACAATCGCATGACGCCGCGTCCGCGCCCCTGGGAGAAGCACTACGACCACTGGGTCCGGACGCGGCTGTCCTATCCCGGCCGATCGCTGTCGGACATCCTCAGCCTCGCCGCCGTCGAGCGCCCCGACAAGGTCGCGACCGAGTTCCTCGGCGCGCAGCTGACGTTTCGCGATCTCAAGCTGAAGGCCGATGCGCTCGCCGCGTCGCTGGCGCGGCTCGGGATCGTCAAGGGCGACCGCGTCGGCATCATGCTGCCGAACTGTCCGCAGTACATCTTCTCCGCGTTCGCCGTGCTGCGGCTCGGCGCCATCGTCGTGAACATCAATCCGAGCTATACCGCTCGCGAAGCGCAGGTGATTGCCGCGGACTCGCAGGTCCGCGTCGTGATTACGGTCGACGCCATCGCGCCGCTGTTGCAGAGCATCAAGGCGCAGACGGCGATTGAACAAGTCGTGGTGACCTCGCTCGCGGAATACTCGAAGGCGGGGACGCCGACGCCGAAGATCGCGAACGCGCTCGCGCTCGCCGACCTGCTGGGGTCGGGCTCGCCTGCCGGCGTCCCGCGCGTGAAGATCGAGCCGGGCGACGTGGCGGTGTTGCAGTACACCGGAGGCACGACCGGCACGCCGAAGGGCGCGATGCTGACGCACCACAACATCTGGTCGAACGTCGTCCAGACCGAGTCGTGGACCAATCCGGCTTACACGCTCGGCGGCACCGAGCGGTATCTCGTCGTGATCCCGTACTTCCACATTTACGCGTTTGCGGTCTGCATGATGGTGGGACTGCGGATCGGCGCGCTGCAGATCATCCATCCCAAGTACGACCCCGACGCCGTCATCGCCTCGATCAAAGAGTTCACGCCGACGTACTTTCCCGCTGTCCCGACCGTGTTCGTGTCGCTGCTGAACCATCCGAAGGCCGGCGAAGCCGGGCTCGATCGCGTGCGGCTGTTCAACAGCGGCGGCGCGCCCTGTCCCATCGAAGTGATGGAAGAGTGGGAACAGCGCTTCGGCCGGCCGCTGAACGAAGGGTACGGCCTCTCGGAGACGTCGCCGGTCACGCATTCGACGCCGCAGCTCGCCTATCGGAAGATGGGCAGCATCGGCCTGCCGTTCCCGGACACGGATGTGAAGGTCGTCGATGTCGAGACCGGCACGCGCGAGCTGCCGCCCGGCGAGGCCGGCGAGCTGTGCATCCACGGGGCGCAGGTGATGAAGGGTTACTGGAACCGGCCGGACGAAACGGCGCACGCGCTGCGCACCCACGCGGACGGTCTTCTCTGGTTCCACACCGGCGACATCGGCGTCATGGACGAGGACGGCTATTTCTCGATCGTCCAGCGCAAGAAGGACATGATCATCGTCGACGGCTACAACGTGTACCCGTCCGAGGTCGAAGCGGTCCTCTACACGCATCCGTCAGTGCGGCTGGCGGCCGTCATCGGCATCC
>DASQHH010000629.1:0-2628 GCA_035632195.1 Vicinamibacterales bacterium | reverse complement strand
GAGGCACATCTGCCGCGTCGCATCGATGCACATGGTCGCGGCGATGCTGCCGAGCGTCTCGGCGAGAATCGCGAGGGCACCCGGATCGACTACACCGGCATCGCGTTGTGTCCGCTCATCGAGCGGCAGCGTGGCCTCGATCCAATCGTCGCCGATGGCCGTGAACTGAATTCCGACGGCCGCGGACGCCGTGTTGCGACTGGCCGCGGTGAGCTCGGCAATCGTGCGCGGCGTGACCCAGCTCGACATCCGTTGGCTCCGTACGGCGTGCGGCGACAGCGCCCGATGCAGCGTCTCGAGGGCCATCTTGCCCGCCCGCGTCGGAGGGGTCCACCCGCGCGATACCGCGTGCCGGCTCCCGCGATCGCCGCCGCCGCCCTTGCCTGAGTGCGGGCGGTCCCGCTATATGTCGCCGACCACCGGCCGCTGCTGCGGCGACGCACGCGAGGGACAAGAGGCAATGCGATACGAGCAGTTCTCGGCAGGCACCGTCCTGCGTGCCGGCCCGCGCCTAGTCGACGACGAGGAAATCGTCGAGTTTGCGCGACGCTACGACCCCCAGCCGTTTCACGTCGATCGCGAACGCGCGGCCGCCAGCCGCTGGGGCGGGTTGATCGCGAGCGGGTGGATGACGTGCGGCATCGCGATGGAGCTCGCCGTCGAACACATACTGAACGGGTCCGAGTCGATCGGATCGCCGGGAATCGACGAACTCCGCTGGGAGAACCCCGTGCGACCCGGCGACCAGCTGATGCTGACGGTCACCGTGCTTGAATCGAGGCGGTCATCGTCCGGGCGCACCGGCGTCGTGCGTTGGCGCTGGGAGCTGCACAACCAGGAGGGCAAGCAGGTCCTCAGCCTGCTCGCCACCAGCCTGTTCGACGTCGCAGACAAGGTGGCCTGAGCGCTGCCTCGTTCAGGAAGCCGCGCAACGGCTGGCCGTGGTTCGCTGCAGTGCCCGCCCGGCCGTGACACCCGTCAGCTCGCCGCGCTCGACCGCAATCTGTCCGTTCACGAGTACCCAAACGACGCCTTCCGCGGCGATGGCCGGGTGCTCGTAGTCAGCCCGAGGCCGGTACCGAAGCGGATCGAAGACAACGACGTCCGCGAAGTCTCCCGGACGCAGGTGGCCGCGATGGTCGAGGCCGAACTGGTCGGCAGTCCGGCCGGAGCTTGCGCTGACGAACTCGGAGAGCGTCAGCACGTGCTTCTCGTTGACATAGATCGAGTACTTACGAGGGAAGGTCGCGTACATTCGCGGGTGCCCGGAACTGCCATCGCTGCTGGTGACGACCCACGGTTGCCGCATGAATCGCTCGATGTCGTCGTCCGCCATGTTGAAAGAGATGGCCGCCGTGTCGTCCGGTTGCTCGCGGATGATTCGCACTGCGGCGTCGAGCGGCGCGACTCCCCAGCGAGCCGCGATCTCGGAAAGCGGCTGGGCCGACCACGGGCGGCCGGGCGCGACCGGCATCAGTGCCCCAGCGCCGCCACGCCGGCGCAGATTGTCGGCCATCTCGGATTGCAGTTGCGGGTTAAGCGCGGGGTCGTTCAGCCTTGAGAGCATTTGGCCTCGGCCGCCCTCGAAAGCCCAGCGCGGTATCAGCGCGGCTTCGAGCGACGTGCCGGACGCGTTCCACGGATACTGGTCAGCTGTGACGTTCTGGCCGCGCTGTCGCGCGGCCTCGATCAGCGCGATGACCTCCGCGGACTTGCCCTGGACGTCCACGCCGAGCGCCTTGATGTGCGCGATGTGGACCGGCAGTCCGGCATCGCGGCCTATCCTGATGGCCTCCTCGACCGCCGCAAGCAGTCCGATTGTGTAGGAGGATTCGTCGCGCAAGTGCGAGTCGTAGATGCCGCCATGCTCAGCGGCGGCGCGCGCGAGCGCCACGACCTCGTCCGTCGTAGCAAAGCTCTGCGGTGAATAGAATAGCCCGGTCGACAGGCCGAGCGCGCCGTCGCACATTCCGCGCGCGACGAGCGCGCGCATGCGCGCGAGTTCGGCCGCCGACGGCGCACGCGAGTTGTCTCCAAGAACGCGTCCACGAACGGCCCCGAACCCTACGTAGGTGGCGACGTTCACGGCGGTAGGCCGTCGCGCGATGTCATGGAAGAACCCAGCGATGTCGTTGGCATGCCCGGGCGGCCCGGCCCGGTCGACGCCGACGAAGACCGACGTGACTCCCTGCATCAGCCACGGCGCGACGCTCCGCGCCTTATCGCCCTTCGCGGCTCCCAGACCGTCCGGATGCGTGTGCGGGTCGATGAAGCCAGGCGCGGCAATCAGTCCCGTACCGTCGAGCGTGCGACGCGCGCGGAATCGTGCGCCGCTATTCGGGCCGACAGACACGATGCGATCGCCGCGAACGACGACATCGCCCAGGACTGCATCGTTCGGCGAACCATCAAACACGGTCGCGCCGCGAATGATGAGATCTGCATCGGCCGGTCCCCCGACCGGCGTAGCGGACTGCACCGAGCCTGCCGCGACCGCACAGACCAGCGCCGCGATCGGGGAGAGCCACGCGGCATCGGCAGCGGTCCGCATCAACGGAGACCGTACGTGTCGCGGATCAGGAACTCGGCAAGCGACTGAGGCAGGAACGGCCGCAGCGCGACGAAGGC
>DASQHH010000628.1:0-2909 GCA_035632195.1 Vicinamibacterales bacterium | reverse complement strand
CGTATCGGCGACGCCCAGCGTATCCGTCGCCGTGACGAGGACGACCAGACTGTCGGTCGACGTGTCGGCCGCGCTCAGCGGCTTCAGATAGCGGCGAACCGTGGTGTCCTTGAGGCCCGAGCGGAAAGAGCCCGCGCCCGGAACGCTCGCCAGGCCGTAGCGTGGCGTGAGCGAGAACGTGCCGAGATCGATGCTGCCCTTCGCGGTGAAGCCCTGCATCGTCGCCGACTTGATGGACTTGTCGTCGTGCAGGTGCACGCGCACGAACACCGAGTCGCCGACGTTCACCAACGTGCCGACGGTGGGCGAGTCGATCGTGATCTGCGGACCCTTGGACGTGCTGCTCGACGAGTTGTTCGACGAGACCGAAATGCCGGATCCAGTGGTCGCCGTCGTGTCGCAGCCGGCGACGATGGCGACAGCGATGGCGAGCCCGGTCAGGCGGACCAAAGTTGCTTTGTTCATGGCGAGAGTCTCCCGGAGCCTTTACGGATGGCTCGAGTCGGGCGACTGCCCGTCGTCGATGATGTGAGGCGTGATCAGAATCAGCAGATCGCGTTTCGTCTCCGACCGGTTCGTCACGCCGAAGAGGCGGCCGATGATCGGCAGGTCGACGAGCACGGGGAGGCCGGTCTTGCTGACGCTGACGCTCGTCTGCGTCAAACCGCCCATCACGGTGGTCTCGCCGTCGGCGACGAGGACTTCGTTGTCGACGCTCTGCTTCGGGAACACGGCGCCGACGTCGTTCGACTCGAACTGGACGTCCGAGTTCTCGACGTGGACCCGCATTTGAATCTGGTGGTTCGCCGTGATCTGCGGCGTGACGGTGAGGATCACGCCCGTCTGCTGCATTTGAACCGTGGCGCGCGGGAAGTTGCCGGTGTTGTTGGAACCCGCGCCGGCCTCGATCACGCGGATCGGCACCTGCGTGCCGGCCGTGAGGTTGGCCGTGCGGTTGTTCAGCACCGTGGCGCTCGGCTCTGCCTGGATGTCGAGGAGCGTGTTCGACTGCAGCGCCTCGAGGAAGGTCGTGAAGTTGTAGTTGCCCATCGCCGTCGAGTACACGAGCTGCAGCGCGGCGCTCGGAATGCGGGCCGTCGCGTTGGCGATTGCCGAGACCGTGTTACCACCCAACAGAATCTGGCCGGCGTCGGTGCGCGGCTTGCCGGTCGAGTCGAGGCGCGGCACGATGTCGTTGAAGAACTGCTGCTGCGTGCCGAGGTCGTATCGAAGGCCGAGGCCTTCGAGCGTCGTGCGGTCGACCAGGATGATCTTCGCCTTGATGTTCACCTGCGGCTGGCGCAGGTCGAGGCTGCGGGCGTACTCCTCGAGATCGGGGAGCGCGCTCGGGATGTCGGTGATCGTGACGCTGTTCGTGATGGTGTCGGCCGTGACCGTACCGCGGGTCGGGCACGTGAAGCTCTGCACGACGCCGACCTGCGGCTGCTGAACGTCCGGCGCCATGCCCGGCTGTTGCGCAGCCCCTTGCGGCGGCGCAATGCCCTGGCCGGCCGTCGCGGTGCGCGAGATCGGGCAGGTGCGGGTCAGACGCTCGGAGACCATCGGCGCGACCGACTTGGCGCGCGCGTAGTTGAGCCGGATCGTGCGATTGCGAAGCGGGATCGTCGCCTGACGCGCCGCGATGTTCTCGAACGTATCGATGACGATGACGCCGTCGGGGTTGATCGTGACGTCGTAGCCGGAGGCGTTCATGACTTCCTTGAGCGCCACGTCCCACGGGAGGTTCGTGATGTTGGCGGTCACGAAGCCCGTCACGCCGCGCGCCGGAAGAATCGTTCGGCCGGTGAACGCGGCGAAGACACCGATGACGTCGCTGATCGGCGCGTTTTCCCAGTTGACGTTGATGCGCGGTTCCTGCGACTGCTGCGTCTTGACCGGCTTGTTCGTGGTGATCTCCGCCTGGCGGAAGACCAGCGGCTGCGGCTCTTTTGCTTCGGTGCGAGCGGGAGCGAGGTCACGCTCGGAGGCGAGCAGCGACTCGGCATGGACCGGGAGGGTCACCGGCGCGGCCGGGGCCTCGACGACCTTTTGGGGAGCGGGTGCGGCCGGCATTTCGGCGGCTGGCGCCGGCGCGGGCGGCGTCGCGTCGCTCACCATCGCTTGACGGCGCGGCTTGGCCGCACCAGAACCGATCGACCACGAATTGAACTTCGCGCCTGCGCCGTCGACGTTGACGCGAACTTCGCCGTCGCTCTGCACCACGTTGTAGGGATGCGGCGCATCGAGCGTCAGCACGACGCGCACCGTCGACTTCGTGAACTGCGAGAAGCGCACGCTCTTGATGCCGCCGCGCGCCACACCATCATATGAGTCGCCGGTCGGAATGCCGAGCGTCGCGCCCGAAAGGTCGACGACGATCTTGTCCGGTTTCGACATCGTGAAATGCTTCAGCGTGATGGCACCGTCGACGCGAATGACGACGTCAGCTCGTCCGCCGGCGGAGGCGGCCGCATAAGGCACCACGCTGAGCGCGGTCCCCTTCGCATCGTTGGGTGGGAGCGACGCGCTCGGCAGCGCCGACGTGGCGACGGTCTTCCCGCCGACCGCGCCGGCCGCGACGAACAGCGCCGTGGCCAGAGTCCGGTGCGAAATCATTTTCCCCTCGTTCTAGTGGAATCGCCGAGGAACAGAGAGTCCTGGCGCGTCGTTCCGAATTCATCGATCGTGAAGATCACGGCCTTCATGCGGATGGTGGCCACGCGCATGCGGCCGAGCGTCGACCCGACGAACACGCGGTACTGCGCGTTCGACGCAACGTCGCGAAGGGTCGCCACCGAGCGGTTGCCCGAGTGCTCGAACAGGATGCCGGTGAGCCGAAGATCGCCGATCGTCGGGCGAAGCTCGCTCGTGGCGAGGAGCGAATAGAAGGGATCACGGCGGCCATCGCG
>DASQHH010000627.1:0-3803 GCA_035632195.1 Vicinamibacterales bacterium | reverse complement strand
CCGCGCGGGCCACAGCAGACTTCGCAAGATCGAAGAAGCCGTCGACCAGCACGCCGAGGTCAGTGAGCGTTTCGTCGGTGAGTCCTATCGAAGATGCCTCGTCCAGCAGCTTACGCACCTTCGTCAGCTGCGGTTCCGCGGCCGCGTAGTCCTTCTTGTCCATCGCGGCGCGGGCCGTCCGGTACTGGTCGCGAATCAGTCCCGGGAGCAGCCGCTTCCGCGCGTCCGCGAACATCGCAACGATTCGCGGCGATGCGTCGCTTTCAACGCTCAGCAAGGGATTGGCGCTGATCAACCGTTCGGCAACGGCGTTCGCTTCCGCCGTCCGGCCAAGGGCAAACAGACAGAAGGCGCGGTATTGCTCCGCCTTGTCCGCGACCGGCCCCGTGGTGTTCTCGTCGTGCATACGGCTGAACAGGTTCAGGGCCTCCTCGTACGAGGCGGACGCGTACAGATCGCGCGCCGCGGAGAGTTGATCCTGTGCGCCCGCAAATGCCGGCGCGCCGACACAGATCATCGTCGCGATGAGGATCGATTTCATGGCTGTTATCTCGTGAGATCGACGGCGATTCTGTTTGGACCGCGCGCCGTGATCACCACCGTCTGCCTGCGTTCCCCGAGCTGCGGGTTTCGAAAGACGACGTCGTGCTGACCGATCGGAAGCGCGAGGTTCGAGATGGGTGTCTGGCCGATGCTGACGCCGTCGACGAGGACGTCCGCCCAGGGCCTTGCGTTGGCGCTGACGGGAGCGTTCGGCGCGTCGACGCGAACATTGGAGGTCTTGCCGGCCGCGACTTCGATGCTGCGCGTCTCCTGGTACTGCAGCGCCTCGTTCACCAGCGACAACGTATGGCGACCCGTCGGAACCATGATTCGGGTGGATCGGCCGACACCGATAACCGTGTCGCCCTCGAGCACACGGATGTCGAACGGCGAGGCGATGGCGAGGAATCCCGCAGCCGGCGCGGCGCTCTTCGGAAGCGAGAACACGACCGACGCCGCGCTTCCCGCTTCGACCTTCACGGTCCGTTCCGACGTGCCCGAGTCGCTCGTAACGGAGACCTTGTGCTCGCCGGCGGTGAGCTCGCCGATCGTCAGCGGCGACGTGCCGCGCGCTTCGCCGTCGATCGTGACGCGCGCTGCGGGAGGATCGCTGACGATCGTGAGTCGCGCGGTATGCGGAACCGCCGGTTCCGTCGCGAATTCGAAATACTGGTTCACCGATGACCCGGCCGCCAGCGTCAGCGGTCCACCCCGCTCGTCGGAGCCTCGGCGGAGCACGACGCGATGCTCGCCGGGGGCGAGCGACAGCGTGAGCGGCGCGACACCGCGCACCTGGCCGTCGACGACCACGTCGGAGCCGGCGGGGCTGCTATCCACGGTCAGGGTCGCCAACGCCGGAGTCGCGACGCGGGCCGGAGCCCAGTCCCGCAGCCCGGCGACCGCCGTAATGCTGATGATCGAGGCTCCGACGGCCACGGCGGCTACGATGTGCCACGTGGACAGTGCGGCTTTCTCGGCGGGTTGCGAATTCCAGGCGGCCGGGACAGCGGTCGCGGCGGGAATCTCGCTCTCGGCTGAAAAAGCTGACAAACCGTCGGAGTCGAGGGAACGGCTGGACATGCATGGCGTTTAGGCGAATGCTGTGCCATCAATCGAGCGTAGAACGCGCCGAATCACGGTCGTGCGGCGGAGAAAGGCTGCTTTTGAGGTGACTTTGTTCGCCGCTGACACGACAATCGATCCTCAACGCTTCGCCCATTGCGAAATCGCGTTGAGGCGGAGTCGTGAACGACAGCCGTCCGCGAGACCTAAGTCTCCCCGCCTCGCGACCTTTTTCTGAATCGTTCGGTATACATCGACGAAATCTCTAGAAATTGTGTTAAGTGGCATATGGCTTCTCGCTTGCTCCGATCTCAGCAAAATATGCCTCGAGGTGCGCTGATTCGAGCCTCCTTCGCCATCGCGGCCTTCGCCCTCTTCGCCACGTGCGGACAGGCTTGGGCGTCCGACATCATCATCGACGCAGACAACGCGCCGGTCGACGACCCGCTTCATGGCTACTGCGGATCGAGTTACGCGGGCAGTTCCTGCACAGACAATGGCGTGATCACGCCGTTTGGCCCTGGCGGAATCGCCGGAGGGTTCGGTTTTGCGTCCGATCCACTCAACCTGTCAGGTTCGAAGTGGCTCATCGACATTCTCGTGCCGACAAACATCACGGGTGCGGGATCCGAGGCGTTCACGGTCAACAAGATCGACGGAGGCACAGGTATCACACCGACTTCGACCTCCGCTGTGAATGAAGGCGTCTGGTCGACGGGCGACCTGGCGTCTTTCCTGGGCTTGCCGAACTCGAAGCCTGCAAACAAGATCGGCGCGTTCGCCGTCGGTGCCGACTCGGCGGTGACCGGCTTCTACGTCTATCAGGCCTTGTTCAACTGCCCGTCCGGCGGCGCGGCGTGTTTGTACAACCAGCCGAACTCGATCTCGCCGCCTGCGCCGCTGTTGACGATCACCGGTTCGTCGATTCTTCCCGGAGTCGAGATTACTTCGTTCCTCGTCGGCACCTCGGGTAAGAGCACAGTGGCGACAGCCCCCAGCAGCGTGTTGCAAGCCACCGGCACGACGACCGTCCCCGAACCGACGACTTTCGCGATGCTCCTGGCCGGTTTCGGCGCGTGCGTCGTGGCTCGCCGCCGCCTGCAGGTCGAATAACAAAACCGCCTTTCGACTCGAACATTGACGAATGTCGGCGTCTGGCTGGGAAAAGTCTGCCTGAAGGGAGACTGAGGTCCCGACCGCCAGACGTTCTAAAAGGGTTTTCGTCCCTCTAAGCGGCATTTTTCTTGCGGGTCTCAGGGGCATCCTTCGTTGTTCGAAATCCTTCGTGATGATGACTCTCGCCCGGTCAGGCTGACCGCGATTGTCCCGGCGACGAATCGGCCGGCGACCCTGCAGGAGTGTCTCAACGCCATTGCAGGAGCCGACGATCCGCCGGAGCAGACGATTGTGGTCGACGATCCGTCGTTGACGCATCCCGCGTTCGCGCGCAACGCCGGGGCCCGCGACGCCGCGGGAGAGGTCCTCGTTTTCGTCGACGCGGACGTCACGGTTCATCCGGATGCATTCCGCAGAATCCGGCGCGCCTTCACAGACGATCGAACGCTGGACGCGTTGTTCGGGTCGTATGACGATGCGCCGGCCGCACGCGGAAGCGTGTCGTTTTTTCGCAATCTGCTGCACCATCACGTCCATCAGGGCGCACCGGGGCCGGCGAGCACGTTCTGGGCGGGATTGGGCGCGGTCAGACGAACGGCGTTCGAAGCCGCCGGCGGATTCAGCGAGCATCCAATCGAGGATATCGAGCTGGGCATGCGGATGTTCGAGAGCCGGAAACGCATCGTCCTGGATCCCGGGATTCAGGGGAAGCACTTGAAGAACTGGACGCTGTGGACGATGCTCCGCACCGACCTCGTCGTGCGCGGCATTCCATGGGTCGGGCTGTTGCTCGAGCATCGCGGCTCAGCGTCGGCATCGACGCTGAACCTCGGATGGCGGCATCGATTGAGCGCGCTCGCGTCGCTGCTGCTGTTGGCGGGGGTGGGACTGTGGAAGCCGCTGATTGCCGGAGCGGCGGTTGCGATGTTGATCGCGCTGAACCTCCCGTTCTATGCGCTGCTGCGGCGCAAGGGCGGCCTCCTTCGTGCGACGGCGGGGCTTTTTCTCCACGTTCTCCACCACCTCGTCGCCGTCCTGGCGGTACCGCTGGGCGCACTGAACTATGTCGCGCGCCCGCCGCG
>DASQHH010000626.1:0-14831 GCA_035632195.1 Vicinamibacterales bacterium | reverse complement strand
GAGGCGGCCGCGCCCGGCGCCGAGCGCGGCCCGCATCGCGAACTCGCCGCGCCGCTCCGCGCCGCGCGCGAGCTGAAGGTTCGTCACGTTCACGCCGGCGATGGCCAGCAGCAGCAGCACGGCGAACAGCACCGCGTAAAGGGCCGGCTTCACGTCGTGCGTGACCGCGTCCTGCAGTGACGTGACCGCGAGGCCGTTGGCGAGCGACGCCCACGGCACGCGCGGAAACTCCGGCAGCCGCTTCGACGCCACCTGCAGCAGCTCCGCTCGCGCTCGGACCAGATCCGCGTTGGGGCGGAGCCGGCCGATCATTTTCAGGTGATGACCCCATTCGCGCCCGTTGGTCGGCAGCGACACGTCGTACTGGAGCGGCGCCCATACCTCTGCGAACGGCGCCGTGACGTTCTCGAAGCCGGGCGGCATGATGCCGACGACCGTAAACAGCGCGCCATCGAGCGTGATCGGCTGGCCGACGATGCCCGGGTCGGCGGCGAACCGGCGGCGCCAGAGACCGTCGGCGATGACCACGACGTTCGGTCCATTGACGCGGTCGTCGGCCTCGTCGAAACCGCGGCCGACGCGCGCTTCGACGCCGAGGGATCGGAAGAACCCGGCGCTGACCCGCTGGCCTTCGAGCCGCTCCGGCTGCGCCGAGCCGACGATGGTCGGCTGCCAGGCGCGCATCACCGCGAGCGCGTCGAAGGATCGGCCGCGCGCGAGGATCTCGCGGTACGTCCCGAACGTGACGTCGACCGGGCGGAAGTCGGCCGTTTGATCCGCAATCGCGATCACGCTCGACGCGTCCGGGTAGGGAAGCGGGTCGAGCAGGATGGGGTGGATGGCGCTGAAAATCGCGGTTGTGGCGCCGATGCCGAGCGCCAGCGTCAGGGTGGCGACGATGGCGAATCCCGCGTCGCGCCGAAGCCGCCGGATGGCGTGGCGCACGTCGGTGGCGAGCGTCGCCGCGCGATGTTCCCACCCGCCGTCGCGGACCTGTTCGCGGACGATCGTCGCGTTGCCGACCTGCATCCGCGCCGCGCGCCGCGCGTCGGACGGCGACATCCCGTCGGCGATGAATGCGTCGGTGGCCGCCTCGAGGTAGTGCTCGACTTCGCCGGCGACATCGCGGTCGGCAGCGTCGCGGAACGCGAGCACGCGGACGCCGCGGGAGATCTGGCGCCAGAGCGACACGCTACGCCTCGGCCTTCAGCAGACGCGCGATGGCGGCGGCGCGCCGGGTCCAGTCCGCGGTCTCCACGTCGAGCTGCCGCCGGCCGGAGCGCGTCAGCGTATAAATCCGCGCGCGCCGCGCGTTCTCGGTCTGGCGCCATTCGGCGTCGATCCAGCCGGCGCGCTCGAGACGCTGCAGCGCCGTCAGGAGCGAGCCCGGATTGACCTTGAAGACGCCGCGGGACATCTGTTCGACGCGGCGCGCGATGCCGAAGCCGTGCATCGGCTCGAGGCTGAGCGTCTTGAGGATGAGCAGGTCGAGCGTGCCCTGAATGACGTCGGTGCTGGGTGCGTCCACGCCGCGACGTTACCGCGCTCTCATCTTGATTGTCAAGATATGGACGTCAAATGGCCGCCAACGCGAGCGCGGCCCACCCGACCAGGAACGCGAGGCCGCCGACCGGCGTCACGATCCCGAAGGCGCTCGTGGCCGTCAGCGCGAGGACGTACAGGCTGCCGGAGAAGAGCACGATCCCGATCACGAACGCCCAGCCCGCCGTCGCCAGGAGGTATCCGCCGAGGCGCGGCTCGAGAGCGGCGACGGCCAGCAGCGCGAGCGCGTGATACATCTGGTAGCGCACCCCGGTCTCGAACACCGCCAGCATCTCCGGTGACAGCCGGTTGCGCAGCGCGTGCGCGCCGAACGCGCCCAGCGCCACGCCCGTCGCGCCGGCCAGGGCCCCGAGGAGAAGAAATGTCTTGCTCATGGCTGTCAGCTTACCGTGACCCGATGTAACGCGCGAGAACGCCTTCGTCGTCGTTGGTGTTCACGATTTCGTAGCCGTAGCCGTCGTCGACGCGGGTCGTGCTGACGGCGATGCTGGCGTCGATGCCCCAGTCCACCGAGCGAAAACGATCGCGCGGATGGATTTCCCACCGAGAGCCGTCCTCGAGCGTCAGGAAGCGGCCTTCATCGCTGACGCTGCGAAGCAGATGTCCGCTGCCCAGCGCGTCGTACGTCGCTGGCGGCGACACGGGAGGTGCCTGAGGACGCGCATGACATCCGGTCGACAACAGCAACGCAATCCCCGTGAGGACGGCTATGGGGCGGAGCCCGGGTCTGTTAATGACTGAGGAGTTTATCAGCGAGGCCGACGAGGTCGTCGGTCCAGAGCGGCTTGAAACAGATGTCGGCGCCCAGCTCGCGGAGCTCGTCGAGCGCCTCGTCGTCGAGCGAGACATCGCCCGTCACGATGGCGACCGGCGTGTCGTTGCAGCCGCGCTGCTCGCGCAAGCGGTAGAGGAACCCGAACCCGTTGATGAGCGGCATCCGCAGGTCGACGATGATGGCGTCGGGTTGGAACTCGTCGACTTCCCGCAGTCCGTCGTTGGCGGTAATCGCGGTGCGGACCTGGTAACCTTCGAGGCGCAGAATCACCGCAAACGTCTGCGTCGTCGCAGCATCGTCGTCGATGATCAGCAGCCGCTCCGTGCGCGCTTCCATGGCGGTCAACATAAACCGGGGACCGGTCCGATCGCAAGGCATATACCGTGCCCTAAGCCGAAGAAGCTGCACATTTTAGCACCCGTTCGTGTCTCGTTAGGGCACATGCCGGTTACGAACCCGACACGTATAATCCACCGGAATCGGAGGGCATTCGTCATGAAACGAGCGATTGTGCTGGGCGGATTGCTGGTCGTCGGCGGCGCCGCGGTCATCGCCCAACAAAACCAAGCGCGGCCACCGCTGCCGGACCTGGTGAAGGTCAAGGACAACCTGTACGTGATTCTGTCGTCGACGCCCGGTCCGGAGTTCACGGGCGGCAACACCGGCGTCCTCGTCGGCGCGACCGGCGTCACGGTCGTGGACACGAAGCTGTCGGGATACGGACCGACGATCATCGAAAAGATCAAGAAGGTCACCGACAAGCCGATCACGACGATCATCAACACGCACACGCACGGCGATCACACCGGCAGTAACGAAGCGTTCGCGAACGTCGAGTTCGCCGCGCATGAGAACACGAAGGCGAACATGGCCAAGATGGACGCCTTCAAGGGCGACAAGGCGAAGTTCCTGCCGTCGAAGACCTACAAGGACAAGCTGTCGGTCGGCACCGGCAAGGATCGCATCGATCTGTATTATTTCGGCGCCGGCCACACGAACGGCGACTCGTGGGTGTACTACCCGTCGCTGCGCGTGCTCCAGACCGGCGACATGTTCGCGTGGCGCGACGCGCCGACGATCGATCGGGCGAACGGCGGCAGCGGCATCGAATATCCGAAGACGCTGGCGAAGGCGATCGCCGGGATCAAGAACGTCGACATCGTCATCCCGGGGCATAGCCCAGTGACGACGCCGAAGGACCTGCAGGAGTATCAGAAATTCATGACGGAATGGGTCGCGGCAGTACAGACGGCCGCGAAAGCCGGTAAGAGCATCGACGATGCCGCCGCATCGATCGATCTGACGGCGAAATATCCAGGCTACAAGAAGGAACGCAACAAACCGGCGATCACGTCTGTGTACAACGAACTGGGAAAGTAAAAGTCGGCCAGTCAGCCAGTCGGCCAGTCGGCCAGTCGGCCAGTCGCCAGTCAGCCAGTCAGTCGTCAGACTCGTGACTTGGACTGGCCGACCGGTGACTGGCGACTGGTGACTCTCACCAGAGCAGCTTCGCCGCCAGCTGCACGTTGAACGGCTCGCCCGCGCCGATGCCCGGGGCATTCGTCGCGTTCCGGGTGCTGCTCATCAATCCGAACGTCGTCGAGCTCGCCATCGACGCGCCCGGGTTCGCCCAGTTGATCCAATTGAAGATGTTGAACATCTCGCAGCGGAGCTGCAGAGACATCCCGCGATCGAGCTTCGTCGTCTTGAACACGGACACGTCGACGGTCTTGAACCAGGGGCCGTAGTACGCGTTGCGCGCCAAATTGCCGTACGTGCCGGCCAAGGGCAGCTGGAACGCGGACGGATCGAACCAGCGGACCGCCGTGCCCGTCGTCGGCTGCACGACGTTGGCGAACGGATCGCCGACCAGGTTCGGACGGTCCTGCCGATCGCCGGTGCCGTCGGTGTCGGCGCCCGTCGTGATGTTGAACGGCGAGCCACTCTGGATCGTCGAGATGACGTTGAACTGCCAGCCGTCGCCGAGCCGTCCCTTCCCGAGCGCAGGCGCGTTGTAGGTGAAACCCGCGCTGATCACGTGTCGGATGTCGAACGCGGCGTTGCCCCAGTCGAGATCGATGTTCTGCGAGTTCATCGGCAGCGTGTTGCGCGCCTCGGACCCGTTGTCCATCGCGTGGCTGAGCGTGTAGTTGAGCCTCCCCGACATGCCGTGCCACGAGCTCTGAATCAGCGACATCTGCAGCGAGTTGTATTCCGAGCGGCCGACCGACACCAGCTGGTTGATCGCCGCCAGCGTGGGGAACTGCGCATTCAGCGGACGCGCCGCCTGCGACACCCCGCCGACGCGCGGCGCGGGCGCATTGATGTCCTCCATGAGCCCGAGCCGATGTCCGCGCGTGCCGACGTAACCCACCTGCAGGATCATCGTCGGCGCCAGCTGCTGCTGCACGTTGAAGTTGAAGTTGACCACGTACGGCAGCTTGAGGTCCTGGCTGACGCTAAAGGCCCCATACGGCGGATTCGGCGTGGTGCCGAACACGGGCACCCCGTCGGCGATCTGGAATTTGGTCTGCGTGATCGAATACACGGGAGCGCTGCCGCCGGGGTTATTGCCGACGCCGAGCGCGCCGCCGTTGGCGAAGCCGGTGTTCGCCGTGAAGAAGTTGACGGCGAACACGTCGTAATACAGGCCGTAGCCGCCGCGGAGGACGGTCTTCCGGCTCTCCGTCGGCGTGAACGTGAATCCCGCGCGCGGCGAGAAGTCGGTTTTGTCGGCCGGATACAGCGTGTCGGTCGACACCATGCCCTGGCCGGGGATGAACTCGGTCAGCGGACCGTCGCTGGCGCCGAGCACGCCAGGATACGTGTACCGCACGCCGTAATTGAGCGTCAGCTTCGGGGCAACCGACCACGTGTCCTGCGCGTACGCGTCGATCGAGTTCTGGAAGTAGTTGTGGTGCGTGTTGCCGCGGACGATGCTGCCCGTGGCGACCTTGCCGGACATGTAGTCCGCGAGCGCCTTGAGCGCGGAGCTCGCCTGCGACGCCGGCAGCGACGCCCACGGGCCGACCGTGCCGTCGAACGTGAACGTCCCGCGCTCGTTGCTGTCGTAGAAGATGAACAGCTTCGCGACGCGCCCCTCGCCGCCAATCTTGATCTGATGCGCGCCGATCGCGTAGGTCGCCGAATCGGTGAACTGAACCGTCTTGTCGATGCGCCCGAGCGGCTGAGTGCCCCCGACGGCCGCGAAGCCGCTGATGGTGATGTTCGGCGGACCGGCGAGCGTGGGATCGGTGACGCCGGTGTTCAGGCCGAGCGAGAGCGGATTCGCCGACGTGTCGAACGAGTTGAACTTCTGCAGGAAGTAGTTGAAGCCGAACACGAACTGGTTGACGAGATGCGGCGTGAACACGGCGGTTTCGACGGCCGACACGTTGTGCATCCGGCTCGGCACCGCCTGGAAGTACGCGAGGTACGGCGAGTTGATCTGCGCCACCTGGTCGCCGCCGCCTCCGAAGTACCGCACCGAAAGGTTGTGCACCGAGTTCAGCTGCTGGTCGACCTTCACGATGCCGTTGTAGCTGTTGTAGGTGTTCGGATCGGCGCTGACGAAGTTCAGCGCCGTCGCGCCGCCGGTCATGCTGTCGGCCGGCCACAGCGCCAGCAGCTTCGTCGCGACCGAACTGACAGGCACGCCGAACTGAGTCAGCAGCTGCGTCGCCTGCGCCTGCCACGCCGGGGTCGGCGCCGTGTCGGGCAGCGAGTTGGCAGCGGTCAGCTTCTGCGCTTCGAACGTCGTGAAATAGAACATTTTGTTGTGGACGATCGGGCCGCCGAGCGAGAAGCCGAACTGGTTGTTGCGGATCTCGCGCTTCGGCGTCCCGGGCGCCGCGGTCGGCGAATTCGCGGACAACGCCTCGTTGCGGTTGAAGTAGTAGGTGCTGCCTTTGATCTCGTTGGTGCCGGACTTCATGACCAGGTTGATGCTGGATCCGGCGTTGCGTCCGGTTTCGGCTTCGCCGCCGGACTGCACGGCGAACTGATCGATCGCTTCGATCGGCAGCAGCGTGCCGGCGATGCCCGAGACGCCGCCCTGGTTGACCGCGGCGACGTTCTGGAACGCGTCATTGTTGTCCGCGCCGTCAATCTGATAGTTGTTGCCGCGCGTGCGCACACCGTTGACCGACGTGCCCGCGACGCCGGGCGACAGCTGCAGCATGCGCGTGAAGTCACGGCCGTTGAGCGGCAGGTCCTGCACCTGCTTCGGGTTGATGACGTTGGCCAGCGCCGTCGATTTCGTGTCCAGCGTCAGCGCCACGCCGGAGACGGTCACCGTTTCGGCGACGTTCGACAGCCCCATCTTGATGTCGATGGCCGAGATGCGGGATACCGCTACTTCCACCGTCGCCTTCTGCGTCTGGAAGCCTGAGAGCTCCGCTTCGAGGTTGTAAGTGCCCAGCGGCAGATCCGGGAACGAGAAGTCCCCGGTTGCCGACGTCGTGGTCGTGCGCGAGGCGCCGGTATCCCTGTTGGTCGCGGTCACGGTGACGCCCGGCAGGACGGCGTCGCTCGGATCGATGACGCGCCCCGAAATCCCGCCGCGGAAGGTTTGCGCGCCGGCGCCGGCGGCGGCGGCGATGAAAATGATGAGAGCGAACAGCGTCCGAATGATGTTCAGGCGTGGCATGGCACCTCCTGTGCGGCATGAATCTACTACACTTACGCGCATGAAATTGCCATCTCCCTTACGCGCGCTCGCGTTCGCATGCACGTCGATCCTGATTTCCGTTGCAGTGGCCGCCAGCGGACAGCGCGGCCAGCGTGGCGGTGACAATCCGTTCCCCGGAGGCACGAATCCGGATGGCTCGCTGCGTCCGACGCGGCCCGTCACGCAGCTGTTCACCCAGGACGCCTATACCGAATACGCGATCCTCGAGCCGGGAAGCGAGTCGTTTCGCATCCGGTTCCTCCCCGAGGAGTCGCGCGTCGGAGCGACGGAGCTGGTCAACGCGACGCGGGGCGGCAGCGAAGGGTCTGGCGTCGAGGTTTACGACCCGCGGACCGGCAAGCCGCTGAAGTTCACCTATCAGCAGGAAGGGAACGACCCGGAGAACCACGCCATTCACGCGCAGCTGCCCATCCCGGTCCCGCAGGGCGGCGTCGGGCGCGTGCTGATCTACAAGACCTACAAGGATCCGCGCACCTACATGATCCACGGCGAGGACATCGTCTGGGTCCGCAGCCTCAGCGGGTATCGCCTGGGCGTGATCCTGCCGAGAGGGTTCGCCTTCCTCTCGTCGAACGTCGCAGCGCAGCTGTCCACGACGGCGGACGGACGGTTGAAGCTGGCGTTCGCGAACCCGAGCGGCCAGAGCAATCCGGTGACGATCCACGCGCGCAAGACGACCGCGACGCCCGCGCCCCCCGACGCGGCCGGAGCGCGAGGCTTCAGCCGAGCGGCGGCAGACATGTTTTTCGACGACCTCAAGACGTTGTACGACCTGGACGCGAACGGACGCATCCACGTCGAGCAGATTTACAGCGACTATCGCAAAGGCGACCACGCGAAGCTCGATTCGTTGTCGTATCTGCCACTGCAGGACCTGAAGGTCGTCGACCTCGACACCGCCAAAGAGCTGCAGGCGGCGAAGCAGGGCACCGCGGCGACCGTGAAGCTCGACGTGCCGATTGTCGACGAGAAGCAGAGCGCGCACCTGAAGCTGACCGGCACCATCGCCGACAGCAGCTACAAGACGTCCGGCAGCGACCTGACATTCGAGCGGACGCTGCACGGTCTGCGCAACACGATCCTTCTGCCCGAAGGGTGGGATGTGACGGCGTGCTCGCAGTCCGGCACGATCGGTCTCCGCGACAACCGGCAGTTCGTGTCGCTGATCAACCTGAATGCCGAGAACACGTATCGGGTTACGATTCGCGCGAAACGCCGCCGATGATTCGCGTCGTCCTCGAGGGCCCGGGCTCGTATCGGGCCATCCTCACGCCGCCGCACACTGAGCGCCGTCCGACGGCGGAGTACGGGCCGATGCGCGCGGGGGCGTTGTGCGATGCGCTGCGCGACGCCGGCTGTCACACGACGGACATCGCCGACGCGATGCACGAGGCCGATCCGGACTGGCTGGCAGGTGCACCTGACCGTCTCGCGCTCCCTCCGCCGTGGATGGAGTATCCCGACATCCCGTACCCGTCGATCGGATGGAGGATGGGGGACGGTGAGGCCTACATGGACCGCTGGGTCGAGGCGTTCGACGCCATGGCGGAATCGGACGTCGAGGCCTACATGCGGCAGCACCCAGAGCCGCCGCTGTGGAACGGATTCTACGCCCGGCATGATTCCCAACATCGTGCGTCGGACGGAATGATGAGAGGTGCGGTACAACTTGTCTGGCCTGCTCGGGTGTACCTCTCGGGTTACGTCGACGCCTTGAAGCGGGGATGGTCGCCGGACAACGAGCGAGGCGAAGAAGCGGCGCTCGAACAGCTGGCGAAGATCGATGCTGACGCGGACGCGTTCCTCGCGAGCCTCGTGGACCGGGAAGCAAAGGGCGGTCGAATCCCGCTGCCCGACGGCACGACCGTCGAGCGCCTGCCCGGCTACAACCGGTGGCTCTGGGACGGTGAGTTCTGCGGCGTCATCGGCTTCCGCTGGGCGCGCGGCAACCGGGGGGCGGGGGCCCCCGGAGTAGTTACCGAGGCGCTCCCGCCGCACTGCCTGGGCCACATCGGCTACTCGGTGGTCCCCTGGAAGCGCGGACGCGGCTACGCGACGCAGGCGCTTCGCGAGCTATTGCCCGACGCGAAGGCGGAGGGGCTGAAATACGTGGAACTGGTCACTGACCACGACAACGTCGTGTCCCAGCGCGTGATCGAGGCGAACGGCGGCGTCCGGATCGAGGAGTTCATCAAGCCAGCGGTCTACGGCAACAACAAGCGCGGGTTTCGTTATCGAGTGCAGCTCGCGTAGGAACGTTCACCAGTCGCCAGTCAGCCAGTCGCCAGTCGGCCAGTCCGACAGTCACCAGTCGAACAGTCTCCGTCATCAGTTCGTCGCCAGAGACGACTGACCTGACGACTGCGACTGGTGACCGGCGACTGTGAGCGTCACCGTCCGAGCGACAGCAGGTTTGCGAGCAGGCGATAGGCGCCGGGAACGCCGTACGGAAGCTGCCGGTGCAGCGCGTAGGCGAAGTAGGTGTAGTGGCCGCGCCCGACGCGCGCGTGCAGCCATCCGCCTTTCTGCGGCGCCTGCCCGCGATCCCAGGTGGCGATCACAGGCGTATACGCCGCATCCCAGGAGGACCAGAACTTCGAGCCGCGCTGTTCGACCCAGCCGTCGAAATCCGCTTTCGTAATCCGATTCGGCCTGCGCATCGACTCCTCGTCCGGTGCGAGGATCTCGACTGGTGAGTCTTCCTCCGACACCTCTTCGGCGTCGCGCGGCAGCTCGCCGGGGAACGGCGCGTGCGTCCGCGGCACGAACTCCTGGGTGTTGTAGAGGACGATCAGGTTGCCGCCGTCGCGGACGTACTGCAGCAGACGATCGTTATAGGTTCGCAAATCCTCGCGGACGGCGTACGCACGCGTGCCCGTGACGATCGCGTCGAAGCGGCGCAAGTCGGCGGCCCGGAGGTCGTCGCCCGTGAGCAGCTGCACCGCGATGCCCAGCTGCGCGATGGCCGCGGGCACCTCGTCGCCAATCCCCATGACGTAGCCGACCTTCAGGCCCGGCGCGACGCGAACGTCGATGCCGCGGACGGTGGCGGCGGCGGCGCGCGGCAGGTAACGCGTCTCGAGATCGCGATGTGCGATCGTCTGATAGCCGTTCCGATACTCGCGTCCGCCGGAACCGGCCACGGCCTCGATCCGATACTCGCGTGACTCCATCGCTGGCGCAGTGACGTGGAACGCGAATGCGCGCCGTTCGCCGATGCCACCGAACCGGAAGGACTGTGAGGCGGGCTCCGCCCTCCAGCCGGGCGGCAGCGCGAGCCTCAGCACGCCGGTTGATTCGCCGTCGCGGTTGTTGATGATCTCCGCAGTCAGCGTCACCTGCTTGTCGGGCGCAGTGAGCGGAACGATCGCCGTCATCGGCGTCAGCGTCACCGCCAGCGCCGGCAGGACGCTGAGCACATGGGTGGCGTCGCCGTACGGCGGCGTCGGTTCCGTCCACGTCACAGGAACCGTCAGCTCGATCGGCTGGCCGCCGGACTGGAACCGCGCGAGCGCCATCAGCGGCGGTCTCGCGGCGGGCTCGAAGCGCAAAGTACCGTCGAACGAGTCGTAGTACGGCGTCTGCATCGAGCCGCGACGGAAGAATGGATGCGTGTCCCGCGCTCCGCCTGGGACGGTCACCGAGTCGCCGCTGATACGCCATTCCTGCGATTCGGGCAGCAGCAGGATCGTCGGCGCTGCGGCGTTCTGCGGATCGCGAAACGTGGCGCGGACCGTGAACGTCTGTCCGGCGATGACCGGTCCATTCACCTGCGCGACGGCCGAAAACGAGACGCCGAGCGCCGCGGTAATCGCGTCCTGCAGCTGCCGCTCCTTGATCTGCATCGCGAACGTCACGTCGGGGTCACGATCGCGGCGAAGCGAATCGCGGACGAGCGACAGTGCGCGCGCGAGCGGCGGCACCGACGCTGCCGGATTGACGATCGTGAACGCCCGGACCGCGTCGGAAATCTCGCGATCGATGTCCGGCGGCAGCCGCGTGTCGATACCATCGAAGAAGCTCTGTTCCTTCGCGGGCGCCCCGGCAGTATTCACGCGCGACGCCAGCCGCTTGTAGTAGATGACGGATGATCCGGGAATCTGACCGGTCCGGCCGCCGTTCTGCGACCGCTGAAACGCGAGGCCGGCGCGTGCGATCTCTTGGTAGCTTTCGCCGAGCACCGGATCGTATCGGCCCGTATCGATCCGCAGCGTCCAGTCTTCGTTCTCTCGGACGCCGCCCATGTACAACTTGAGCGGCTGCCATGGCCGCAGCCCCTCGGCGATCTGTTCGGGGAACATCGCGGGATCGCCGGCAGCGCGGTAGGCATCCTGGGTGATTACGCCGGCAGCCTGGTGGTTGCCGTGGCCGTCGCGGCTGTTGCCCTGGAATCGCGACACCAGCACGAGAGGCCGCTCGACGCGAATGATGCGGACGACATCGCGCAGGACGCGCTCTGTGCCCCATTTCTCCAGCGCCTCGTCGAGGCGCTTCGAGAATCCGTAATCGGCGACGGTCGTGAAGTACTGCCGATCGACGCCGTAGTACGCGTCGGCGTCGAGCAATTCCTCGGTGCGAATCAAGCCGAGCGCGTCGAACAGCTCGGGGCCGATGGCGTTGTCGCCCGACTCGCCGCGCGTCAGCGTCAGCAGCGAGACCCGCGCGCCTTCGCCGCGGCTCGTCATCGCCAGCATTCCGCCGTGCTCGTCGTCGGGATGCGCGGTGGTGTGCATCAGACTCGCGGTCGTCCGCGTCTTCAGGATCTTCAGCCACGCTGCCGCCGCGCCGAGGTCCTGAGGTGGATGCGCCGTCTGCGCGTGCGGCGGCGCGCAGAGGGTGACAGCGAGGGCCGCGGCGAGAAGTCGTACGCGCATCGGCCGAATTCTGACACAGGCCGCTTCATGCTAATGTCCGCCGGTGGCGCGGTTCGATCTCGTGACCGCAGGCGAAGCGTACGAGGACTTCGTCTTCGCCCGACTGCCGCGTCTGCCTCGGACCGGCGAGGAGCTGAAGACGCCGGCGTTCGCGCGGACGCCGGGGGGCGGCGCGATCATCAGCGCGGTCGCGGCGGCGCGCCTCGGCCTTCGGTGCCGCGCAATCGTCGCGGTGGACGTCGAAGCCGCGCGCCGTCTTGCCCGCGAACGCGTCAGCGTGGTCAACGTGAAGAAGCCGGGCGAGCCGATGGCGATCACCGTCGCGCTGTCGATGCCGCGCGATCGCGCCTTCGTGACGTTCGACGGCGTCAACGACCGGGTCGAGCCGCGGCTGATCCGCGAGGCTGCGCGCGCGTCTGCGCGGCACGTGCATTTCACGCTGCAGCCGGGACGCTGCGCGCGCTGGCTGCCGGTGGTCGCCGCGCTCCGGCGCGCGGGGACGACAACCTCGTGGGACTTCGGGTGGAGCGAGCGGCTCGCGCGCGACCGTGATCTGGAACGCCTCGCCGCCGCCGCGGACTTGCTGTTCCTGAACGGGGCCGAGCGGCGCCTATATCGCGGAATCGAAGGGCGCACGACCGTCGTGAAGCTGGGCGCCCGCGGTGCGCGCCTCTTCGAAGATGGCGCGGCCCGGGGCCCGCGCATTGCCGCCCCGCGCGTCCGCGCGGTCGACACGACCGGCGCGGGCGACGTCTTCGACGGCGCATTCCTCGCCGCGTTCCTGCGCGGCCGTCCGCTCCGTGAGTGTGCGCGCGCGGCGAACGCGGCGGCTGCGGGGTCGGTCCGCGGCCTCGGCGGGCTCGCGTGAAAATCGCCGTCATCGGCGGCGCCGGCGTCCGCACGCCCCTGCTCGTCCGCGGCTTGACCGCATCCGATCTCCCGATCGACACGATCGCGCTCTTCGACACGGATGCCGCTCGGCTCGCACCGATCGCGGGCCTGGCCGCCCGCGTCTCGACGGGGGCGCGCGTGAGCGCATGCCGCCGCGTCGACGAGGCGATCGAAGGCGCCGATTTCGTGTTTACGAGCATCCGCGCCGGCGGCGCCGCCGCTCGCGCAAGCGACGAAGCGGTGTCGCTCGCCCTTGACGTCGTCGGACAGGAGACGGTCGGCCCGGCCGGACTGGCGATGGCCATGCGCAACGTGCCGCCGATCGTCGCCTACGCCGAAGCCGTTGCGCTGCGCGCTCCGCGAGCATGGATCGTCAACTTCACCAACCCAGTCGGCATCGTCACCGAGGCGATCCTCGAGGGAACCGGCGCACACGCGATCGGCATCTGCGATACGCCGACGGAACTCTTCGAGGACGCTGCGGCCGCGCTCGGGCTTGAAGCAGCCGAGTGCCGGTTCGATTACGTCGGGTTGAACCATCTCGGATGGCTGCGCGAGGTGCTCCATCGAGGCGAGCCGCAACTGCACCGCATCTGGAACGATCCCCGGGCGCTGACGGCTGTGTACCGGCGGCCGTTCTTCGAGGCCGCGTTTCTGTCGAAGCTGCGGTTGCTGCCCACCGAGTATCTGTACTTCTACTATCGGCCGGCAGATGCGGTCGCCCGTGTGAAGCGCGCGGGCGCGACGCGTGGACGAATCGTCGAGGAGCTGACCGCGCGGCTGTTCGCGACCCTCGAGCGCGGGGACGTCGACATCGTCTCCGCGTACGACGCGTATCTTGATGCGCGCTGCGGCTCCTATATGCAGATCGAGACCGACGGCGCCGCACCGAGGCCGTCAGTCGCCGTGCACGGCGATCTCGCCGGCTACGATCGCATAGCCCTGGCCGTCGTGCGTGCCATCCACTTCAACCAGGCGCGCGTCATTCCGCTGAACGTGCGCAACGGGACGGCGATCGGCGATCTGGAGCCAAAGGATGTCGTCGAAGTGCCGTGTCTGGTCGATGCAAACGGCGCCCGGCCGGTTGAATCGACACACGCCCCTCCGCCCGCGCGTGAGCTACTGGCTGCCGTGAAGGCGTACGAGCGGCTGGCGGTCCGTGCGTCTCTCGAGCGGGATCGCAGCCTTGCGCTGCGCGCGCTCGCCGCGAATCCGCTCGTTCCGAGCGAATCGATCGCAGACGCGCTGCTGGACCGGCTGCAATGGCGGGCGTGAAGGGCGACATCCATCTCGATCGCGCTCTGGGACCTGCCGGCGCGATCGCGACAAACCTGATCGGCATGATCGGCGTCGGACCGTTCCTGACGATTCCCGCCATGCTGACGGCGATGGGCGGGCCGCACATCGTCTTCGCGTGGCTTGCCGGCGGCCTGCTGGCGCTCGCCGACGGCCTCGTCTATGCGCAGCTCGGCGCGGCGCTGCCCGGCAGCGGCGGTCCCTACGTCTACCTGCGCGAGGCGTACGCGCCGTTTGGTCTCGGACGCCTGATGTCGTTCGTGTTCATCTTCCAGATCCTGCTCGTCGGTCCGCTTTCCATCGCGACCGGCGCCGTGGGGTTTGCGAATTACCTCGCGTTCTACTGGCAGACGATGCCACGGCTGGCTCACGGGCTCGTCGGCGCGGCCGTGTGCGTGGTGACGACGGCGATGCTGTACCGGAAAATCGAGGACGTCGGGCGCATCGCGGTCGCGATGCTGGCCGTGGTCGCGCTGACCGTCGGCTGGATCGTCGTTGCGGGCGCGTGGTCGTTTTCGCCGTCCCGCGCGTTCGCCTTTCCACCGGCCGCGTTCGCGTTCGACGACGCCTGGTGGAAGGGGCTGGCGGGGGCGACGCTCGTGGCAATCTACAACTACGGCGGCTACAACAACGTGTGCTACATCGCCGAAGAGGTTCGCGCACCGGCACGCACGCTGCCCCGCGCGATCATCTGGTCGATCGTCTGCGTCGTCGTGCTGTATGTCGCGATGAGCACGGTCAT
>DASQHH010000625.1:0-6189 GCA_035632195.1 Vicinamibacterales bacterium | reverse complement strand
CGCTGCTGTCAAGAAAGCCTACGGCGGCAAGCGCGCCATTGCCTGGAAGGAAGTCTACGCAGGCGAAAAAAGCTTCAAGCAGTTCAACAACTGGCTGCCCGACGAAACGGTCGACGCCTTCCGTACCTATCTGGTCGGCATCAAAGGGCCGCTGACGACGCCGGTCGGCGGCGGCATCCGGTCGCTGAACGTCGCGTTGCGTCAACTGCTGGACCTGTTCGTCTGCCTGCGGCCCGTCCGCTGGTACCGCGGCGTGCCCTCGCCGGTGAGGCATCCCGAGAGAGTGGACATGGTGATCTTCCGCGAGAACACGGAAGACATCTATGCGGGCATCGAGTACGCCGCTGGCACGCCGGAGGCGCAGAAGGTCCTGGACTTCTTCGCGAAGGAGTTTCCGAAGGAATTCAACAAGGTCCGTTTCGGGACCATGCAAAAGAGCCAGGAGTGGCAAAAAACGCTGGAGGGCATCGGCGCGCCGCACCGCGATGTCGGCGTTCAGGTGGGCGTGGGCCTGAAGCCGATCAGCAGCCTGGGAACCGAGCGCCTCGTGCACAGCGCGATTGGATACGCGGTTGCCAACAAGCGGAAGAGCGTGACACTGGTGCACAAGGGCAACATCATGAAGTTCACCGAAGGAGCGTTCCGCGACTGGGGCTACCAGGTGGCGAGGAACTTCTACGGCGCGGTGGAAATCGACGGCGGGCCCTGGTGCAAGATCCCTGAGGGGCGGCCAGGGGCCGGCATGGTCATCAAGGACGCGATCGCGGACATCACGCTCCAGCAGGTGCTGACGCGGCCTGACGAATTCGACGTCATCGCGACGCCGAATCTCAATGGCGACTACCTGTCGGACGCGCTGGCGGCGCAGGTGGGCGGCATCGGCATCGCGCCGGGCGGCAACATCAATTACGTGACAGGACACGCGGTATTCGAAGCGACCCACGGCACCGCCCCGAAGTATGCGAACCAGGACAAGGTCAATCCCGGCTCCGTCATCCTGTCGGGTGAAATGATGTTCCGCCATCTCGGCTGGAACGAGGCGGCGGATCTGGTGGTGAAGGGCATGGACGGCGCGATCGGCGCCAAGACCGTGACCTACGACTTCGCGCGGCTCATGGAAGGCGCGAAGGAACTAAAGACCTCGGAGTTCGGGGACGCAATCATCAATCACATGTAGGGCGGGCGACCCTTGAGGGCCGCCGTCGGGGGCGGGCCCGAAGGCCCGGCCTGCCGGAAATCTTCAGGAGACGGAATGAATCGCAAAGTGACGGTAGTAGGCGGCGCTGGAAACGTCGGCGCCACGGTGGCGCGGGGCGTTGCGGACAAACAGCTCGCCGACGTCGTCGTCATCGACATCGCGGACCAGAAGGCAGCGGGTGTCGCGCTCGACATGTTCGAGGCGTGCCCGATCTGGGGCTCGGATTCGCGCGTGATGGGCACCGGCGATTACGCGGAGAGCGCCAATTCGGAAATCGTGGTCATTACGTCGGGTATGCCCCGCAAGCCCGGCATGAGCCGCGACGACCTGCTGAACGTGAACTACAAGATCATGCAGCAGGTGACCGAGAACGTCGTCAAGCACTCCCCGAACTGCATCATCATCGTCGTGAGCAATCCGCTCGACGCGATGGCGCAGGCGGTCTACAAGCTGTCGAAGTTTCCGCGCGAGCGCGTCATCGGGATGGCGGGCGTCCTGGACTCGGCCCGGATGCGGTCGTTCATCGCGAAGGAGCTGAACGTGTCCGTCGACAACGTGCACGCCTTCGTGCTCGGCGGCCACGGTGACACGATGGTCCCGTTGCCGCGCTATTCCACGGTCGCCGGCATCCCGATTACCGATCTGATGGACAAGACGACGATCGATCGGATCACCGCGCGCACCGCGGGCGGCGGCGCCGAAATCACGCAGCTCGTCGGCACGAGCGCCTGGTACGCTCCCGGAGCGTCTGTGGTTGAAATGGTCGAGGCGATCCTGCTCGACAAAAAGAAGATCGTCCCGTGTTCGGTGTTCCTGCAGGGCGAGTACGGCGTCCGCGACCTCTACGTCGGCGTGCCCGTCAAGCTCGGCGCGCGCGGGCTCGAGAAGATCATCGAGATCAAATTGACTTTGGACGAAGAGGCCGCGTTCAGGAAGTCGGTAGCGGCCGTCAAGGAGCTCGTCGACGTCATCAAGGTGTAGGCGTTAGAATCGCCCCATGGACGATCCTGATTTCGTCGTCCTCCGGACGTTCTCGTATCGCCAGGAAGCCGAGGTCGCGCAGGGCGCGCTGCACGCCGCCGGCATCGAGTCGATGGTGCGCAGCGACGACAGCGGAGGGCTGCGACCCGGTATGGCGTTCTCCAACGGCGTCGAGCTTATCGTCCGCGCGGACGATGCCGAGGTCGCGCGCAACATCATCGACGACGAGGCCAAGAGGCTCGATTGAGCGACCGGTTGCGCGTCGCGGACTACGAGCGCGTCGCGGACGGCTACGACCACCGCTACTCGTTCCTCCGCTACGAGGGCGTCCGCGAGGCGCTGACCGCGTTTCTCGGCAGCGACCGCCCCCGGACGCTCGAGGTCGGCTGCGGCACGGGGCACTGGCTGCGGGCGATCGCAGCACACGCCCCGTTCGTGACCGGGATGGATTTGTCTTCCGCGATGCTCGCGAAGGCCCGCTCGGCATCGGCCGGCGAGCGTCTCGTCCGCGCGCGCGCCGATCACGTTCCGTTCTCCGACGCGACGTTCGACCGCGTTTTCTGCGTCAACGCGCTGCACCATTTCGGCGACCGGGCGCGCTTCTTTGCCGAGGCCCGCCGAATCCTGCGCCCAGGCGGAGCCCTGCTGACGATCGGCAAGGACCCGCACGCGGAACGCGACGAATGGTGGGTGTACGACTTCTTCCCGGAAACCGTCGCAATCGATCGCGAGCGGTTCGCGCCGGTACGCCTCCTGCGTGGAGAGCTGGCGCGCGCGGGCTTCGACTGGGCAGAGTCGTTCGAGGCCGACCGGCTCGAGGCGATCCAGCCGGCTGCAACCGCGCTCTCCGACGGCACGGTCCACCCGGCATTCACCTCGCAGCTGACCGTGCTGACGCAGGAAGAATTCGAGCGGGGCGTGGCACGCGTCCGCGCGGCGAACGAGGCCGCCGGCGGGGAGTTGCAATTGGTGACGGACTTCCGCCTGTACGCCGCGATCGGCCGTCTCTCCTGAGCCGGACCCGTGTTACTCTCGGCGCCGTGGCTCCGCGCGTGCTGCCGTTTCGCCACTCGGCGACTTCGAAATCCGACGGACGGCCTCCGGTCCGCGTCCTGGTAGTCGACGACGAACTCGAGATGCGGCAGTACGTGGACCGCGTGCTTCGAGAGGCCGGCTACGACACGACCATGGCGGCCGACGGCGAGGAGGCGATCGCGCTGTCGGGGCGCATGCCGTCATTCGACCTGATGGTCACCGACGAGATGATGCCGCGCATCCCCGGCCATCAGCTCGCGCGCTATATGCGCGACCGCTATCTCGACATCAAGGTGCTGTATCTGTCGGGATTCCGCGACGTGCTTTTCAAGGAAAAAGGCTCGCTGTGGGCCGACGAAGCATTCCTGGAAAAGCCGTGCACACCGGAGGCGCTTGTGCAGGCGGTCTCGCAACTGCTCGTCGGTAGCGCGAAGAAACGGCCCGAGCGGCCGGACAAAGCAGACCGCTGACGCGGCCTATCGGCCCGACCAGACCGACCGAACGTACTCGCGCGTCATGCGGGCGATGTTCGAGATCGGAATCTCCTTCGGACAGACGGCCTCGCACTCGCCCTCGTTCGAGCAGCTTCCGAACCCTTCTGAGTCCGCCTGCGCAATCATCGCGGCCGCGCGGCGCGCGCGCTCCGGCTGTCCCTGCGGCAGCATCGCCAGTTGCGAGATCTTCGCGCTCATGAAGAGGTGCGCCGACGCGTTCTTGCACGCGGCCACACAGGCGCCGCAGCCGATGCAGGCGGCCGAGTCCATCGCGACGTCAGCGACGGCCTTCGGGATGGGGACCGCGTTGCCGTCGGGCGCGCCGCCGCAGTTGATCGACACGTAGCCGCCGGCGCCGATGATCCGGTCGAAAGCGCTACGGTCGACGACGAGGTCCTTGACGACGGGGAAGGCGCGCGCGCGCCACGGCTCGACCGTAATCGTGTCACCGTCCTTGAACCGGCGCATGTGCAGCTGGCAGACGGTGGTGCCGCGGTCGGGCCCGTGTGGAATGCCGTTGACGACGAGGCTGCACATGCCGCAGATGCCCTCGCGGCAGTCCGAGTCGAACGCAATGGCTTCCTGTCCGCTCCTGACGAGACCCTCGTTGACGACGTCGAGCATCTCGAGGAACGACATGTCGGGCGAGACGCCGTCGGCCGAATAGTCGACCAGCTTGCCCGCTGCGTCGGGTCCCGTCTGTCGCCAGATTTTGAGATTGAGTCGCATATGCTCCGCTCGGCTAAAGCCTTCGCGCTACTTGTATGACCGCTGCGTCGGGTGAACCTCTTCGAATTCCAGCGGCTCCTTGTGGAGCACCGGCTCCTTTCCGACGCCGGTGAATTCCCACGCTCCGACGTACGAAAAGTTTGCGTCGTCGCGCTTCGCCTCGCCGTCGGGCGTCTGGCTCTCCTCGCGGAAGTGGCCGCCGCACGATTCCTTTCGGTGAAGCGCGTCGAGCGTCAGGAGCTCCGCGAATTCGAGGTAGTCAGCGACGCGGCCGGCGTACTCGAGGCTCTGATTCAGGTTGTTCGGCGCGCCGGGGACGGAGACGTCCTGCCAGAACTCGCCGCGCAGTTTCGGGATCTCCGACAACGCGGTCTTCAGGCTCGCCTCCGACCGCGACATGCCGACGTTGTCCCACATGATGCGTCCGAGCTCCCGATGGATCTCGCGGATGCCGCGTGTGCCCTTCACCGACAGGAGCTGGTTGATCCGCTTCTGCACGCCGTCCGACGCTTCTCTGAACGCGTCGTCGTCGGTCGTGATCTTCTTGAGCCCGCCCTGCGCCAGGTAGTCGCCGATGGTGTAGGGAATGACGAAGTACCCGTCCGCCAGCCCCTGCATCAGGGCGCTGGCGCCGAGGCGGTTGGCGCCGTGGTCGGAGAAGTTCGCTTCGCCGAGCACGTGCAGACCGGGGACGTTGCTCATCAGGTTGTAGTCGACCCACAAGCCGCCCATCGTGTAGTGGATCGCCGGGTAGATGCGCATCGGGACCTTGTACGCATCTTCGTCGGTGATCTTTTTGTACATGTGGAACAGGTTGCCGTACTTATCGCGCACGACGTCGGCGCCGAGCCGTTTGATGGCGTCGCGGAAATCGAGATACACCGCGAGGCCGCTGTCGCCGACGCCGCGACCCTCGTCCGTCATCTGCTTGGCGTTGCGCGACGCGACGTCGCGCGGCACCAGGTTCCCGAACGCCGGGTAGCGGCGCTCGAGGTAGTAGTCGCGCTCTTCTTCGGGGATCTGCTGGGGCGGCCGACTGTCGCCCTTTTTCTTCGGGACCCAGACCCGGCCGTCGTTTCGAAGGCATTCGCTCATCAGCGTGAGCTTGGACTGGTGCTCGCCGGTCACCGGGATGCACGTCGGGTGGATCTGCGTGTAGCACGGGTTGGCGAACAGCGCTCCTCGTTGGTACGCCCGGTATGCGGCGGTCACGTTCGAATTGACCGCGTTGGTCGACAGGTAATAAACGGTGCCGTAGCCGCCCGTCGCAAGGATGACCGCGTCGGCAGCATAGCGCTCGATCTCGCCGGTCGTCAGATTCCGGCAGACGATGCCGCGTGCGCGGCCGTCGATGATGACGAGGTCGAGCATTTCGCGGCGCGCAAACAACTTGACCGAGCGCTCATGGACCTGCCGCATCAGCGACTGATACGCCCCGAGCAACAGCTGCTGGCCGGTCTGTCCGCGCGCATAGAAGGTCCGCGACACCTGAGCGCCTCCGAACGACCGGTTGTCGAGCAGCCCGCCGTACTCGCGGGCGAATGGAACCCCCTGCGCCACGCACTGATCGATGATGTTGACGCTCATCTGCGCGAGCCGGTACACGTTGGCCTCGCGCGACCGGTAATCGCCGCCCTTGACCGTGTCGTAGAACAGGCGGTATACGCTGTCGCCGTCGTTCTGGTAATTCTTCGCTGCGTTGATCCCGCCCTGCGCCGCGATGCTGTGCGCGCGCCGCGGCGAATCCTGGAA
>DASQHH010000624.1:0-2337 GCA_035632195.1 Vicinamibacterales bacterium | reverse complement strand
ACACCGAGCACGAGCTCGAAGGTCCACTGCGTGAGCAGGGGGCGGAAACGATCGTCACGCTGACCCGGTTCTACGAGCGCGTCAAGCGCGTCCAGCCGAAGACGGCGCTCAAGCGCGTGATCGCGACGAACATCAAGCAGTTCTTTCCGCCGGTGCTGCGGCTGCTCTTCACCATCGCGCGCGAGAAGAAGGACGGCGATCGCATCACGCTGCGGCCGGGCGATCACGATTTCGGGTACCTGCTCCTGATCAACCGGGGGCACGAGCCGGCGCCCGCGGGTGTGGCCGCGGCCGATCCGGCCGTCCTGCTCATGAGCGGGGGGACCACCGGAACGCCGAAGGGCGTGCTCGGCCGCCATGGCGCATACGTGATGGCCGGACTGCAGATCAAGAAGTGGAACGAATCGTCCAGCGGCGCGAACGACGTTCTGCTGCTCCCGCTGCCCCTCTTCCACGTCTACGCCAACGTCGGCGTCCAGTCGCTGGCGATCATCAACGCCAGCGCCCTCGCGCTGATTCCGAACCCGCGCGACCTCGACGACGTCGTGGCGACGATCGCCAGAGTGAAGCCGACGTTCTTCAACGGCGTGCCGACTCTCTACATCGCGCTCCTGAACCATCCGGCGGTGAGGGCCGGCAAGGTGGACTTCAAGTCGATCCGCAGCTGCTTTTCCGGCGCCGCACCGCTGCTTGCCGACACCAAGCAGCGATTCGAGTCGATCACGGGCGGCCGCATCGTCGAAGGCTACGGCCTGACCGAATCGATGATGGCGCTGTGCGTCAACCCGGTGAAGGGCATCAACAAGCTCGGATCGGTCGGGATGCCGCTGCCCGACGTCGCCGTGCGCATCGTCGACGGCGATGACGGCACGCGGGTGCTCGGGACGAAAGAGGTCGGCGAGATCGCGATCGCGGCGCCGCAGCTGATGGACGGCTATTGGGGTCAGCCGGAGGAGACGGCGATCGCGCTGCGCCAACACGCGGACGAATCAGGCACGCGGACGTGGCTGCACACCGGCGATCTCGGGTATCTCGACGAGGACGGCTATCTGTTCATCGTCGATCGCAAGAAGGACCTCGTGAAGACCAGCGGCTATCAGGTCTGGCCGCGCGAGATCGAGGAGGTGCTCGCCGCGCACCCCGCCGTCGCCGAGGTCGGCGCCGCGGGCGTGCCGGATGCCGTCAAGGGCGAGGTGATCAAAGCCTGGGTGGTCGTCCGCGCCGGGCACTCGCCGACCGAAGCCGACCTGCGGCAATATTGCCGCGACAGGCTCGCGCCGTACAAAGTGCCCGCTCACGTCGAGTTCCGCGGCGAACTGCCGAAGACGATGGTCGGCAAGGTGCTGCGCCGGGCGCTGCGTGACTCCTAGAGGAGCGCGAGGCTTGCGCCGAGTAGGAGCGCGAGGCTTCAGCCGAGCGACCCCCCGTATGAAAAGACTTTTCGTCGTCCTCGCGGCGTTCGCCGCAATCGCCCGTCCATCGGCCGAAGCGGACAAGTACGAGATCTACGCGGTCCGTTTCGCGACGATCGCCAACTTCCCCGTCAGCAGCCTCGTCGCGGGGGCCGATCGAACCCGCCGGATGGACATCGCGATGACCATCTGGGTGCTGAAAGGCAACGACGGCCGCATTGCGCTGGTCGATTCGGGCTTCCACCGCGATCAGTACTTCAAGCAGTACACCGTCAGAGATTTTGTCAAGCCGTCGGACGCCATCGCGCCGCTCGGCCTCAGCGCCGACAACGTCACGGACCTCTTCATCTCGCACATGCACTGGGATCACGCGGGCGGCATCGATCTGTTTCCGAACGCTCGGGTCTGGATTCAGAAGGACGAGTACGACTACTACACCGGCGACGCCTGGCAGTCGCCGCGGACGCACGGCGGCATCGATCCCGCGGACGTGCTGGAGATCGTCCGCCGCAACACGCAGGGCAAGGTCTCGTTCCTGCGCGGCGACGATGAGACGACGATTTCCGGCGTGACGTTCGGCATCGGCGGCAGGCACACCTGGCAGTCGCAGTTCGTCACGGCGACGACGCCGAAGAACACCGTCGTCGTCCTCGCGTCGGACAACATGTATCTGTACGAAAACCTCGACACACACAGACCGATCGCACAGACGCTCGACGCCGAATCGAACCTGCGGACACAGGACCGGATGAAATCGCTCGCGAGCGAGGTGAGGCTGCTGATTCCAGGCCACGACCCGTCGGTGTTCGATCGGTTCCCGAAAGTCGCCGATCGCATCGTTCGAATCGAGTAAGTCGCTTACGCCGTTCGTGTGCAGAACGCCCGGCAAGTGCTTGATCGCGGACGGGATCCGTCCGGCACGGCC
>DASQHH010000623.1:0-7322 GCA_035632195.1 Vicinamibacterales bacterium | reverse complement strand
CGTCACGGTGACCGTCACCGGCACGCTCCCCTCCTGATTGGGCGCCGTCCACAGCGTCTGCCGTTCGGCCGGCTGGGCCAGCGTCCCCGTCGGCGCGCTCCAGCGATACGTCACCGCACAGCTGATCGAGCTCGACACGGTTGCCGTGACCGTCGACGCCTTCCCCGTTTCCACCGTGCACGGATCGCACGCCGCGCGGACCGTCAGCGTGTGCGTCGCGGGCGGCGGCGGCGGGGGCGGCGGCGGTGGCGGCGGCGGGGGCGGCGGCACGTAGGTCTTCACCCCGGGGTGATAGCCAATCCGCACCTGATAGTCGAAGTAGTCGCCGAACGTGTCGGTGTCGTCGGTAAAACGGGTATCGCGCGCCTGCGTCGGCACGTTCCAGCTTCCGCCGATGCCGAAGAAGAAGCCGCTCTTCGCCTGCGCGGTGATGCCGACGGTCGCGCGTGTCACGTTGTTCACGGCGTACGCGACCGTGTTCCCCAGGACTGTGCTCGAGGCCGAATTGCCGGCAATCGTGTCGCTGTTGGATGCGTCGCCGTTCACTTCCGCGAACACGCGAAGGAAATTGCGCGACGGGAACGTCAACCCGGCGCCCCATTCGAAGGCGCCGCTCGGCCCCGTGAAGCCGTCGGGCTGTCCTCGCCACTGATAGCCGGCGAACGCAGAGACCTCGACCATCTTCGCGGCTTCCTTGCTGACGATGGCGTCGAGGGAGAAGTCGGGTTTGCCTGTGCTGGTTCCGATGTCGCTTTTGCCTGTCGGCGCCTTCACCATCGCGCGGATGGCGACAGCCGCCGGATTCTGCCGGTATTCAGACCACAGGTTGATCTTGGCTCCGAGATACAGGTCGCCGACATTGTCGCCGGTCCACGGCTCGTGCACGCCAGGGTAGCGATCGACCGGGCCGCCGACCGTGGGGTCGGTCAGAAAGAGCGGACGCGCGTCGCGATCGATGCGAGTGTCGGCGAGGAATGAACCGAAGATCTCCGCGCGATTCCTGATCCCGACGGCAAATGTACCGGCGAAATCCGCGACGTTCGTGTAGCCCTCCACGTAGTTCGTGCCGCGGCGGTACACCGTCAACGCGATTCTGCCGTCCGGCGTTACTTCGCCGGTGGGTACGAACCAGATCCCGGTATCGCCGAAGAACGTCGTCGTTGCCGGCCGTATTTCCGAATCGGTTGCGGGCTGAGAGGACGAAGACGAACTTGAGGGCGGCGTCGAAGTCTGGGCGGCCGCAGTAGCCGCCCACAGCGCGCACGCGACCAGCGTCCCGAGCCGGCGGAGAGAGGTGGTCGTCACGGTGTACCTCCCGCGGTACACGGCACGGCGACGGCCGTGCCAAGCTCGACCATTATAGTACTACTCCGCGCGGTTCTTGCGGCCGCGGGGGTTTACGACCCACGCGATGATGATGCTCAGGAAGTACAGGATGATCATCGGTGCGGCGAAGATCGTCTGGTTGACCGGGTCGCCGGTCGGCGTGATCACAGCCGCGATGATGTATGCAATCAGGATTGCGTACTTGCCGTGGTCCCATAGGAACTTGGCGGTGACCAGGCCCATTTTCGCCAGGAAGAAGACGATCGTTGGGAGCTGGAATACGGCGCCCATGCCGAGCAGCATCTTCACGTAAAGATCGAAGGTGTCTTCGAGGCGCGGCATGAACTGCAGGTCGATGCCGTTGAACTGCGCGAAGAAGCGAATCAGGAACGGAAACGCGACGTAGTGGTTGAATGCCGCGCCGCCGAGGAACCCGAGCGTCGTGAAGACGACGAACGGAATCGCCATCCTCTTTTCTTTCGAGTACAGGCCGGGCGCTATGAAGCCCCACACCTGGTACATGACGTAGGGCGCGGCGATGACGATGCCCGCGATCAGCGAGACCCACATGTACATGCCGAAGGCTTCGCCCGGCTGCGTGTAGATCATCTTCACGCCGGGCGGCAGCACGTCGCGGGTCGGCTTCAACAGGAAGTTGAAGATCTGCTGGATAAAGGCAAAGCTGACCAGGATGCCGACGCCGATTGCCACGCACATCCGCACGAGGCGTACTCGGAGCTCGTCGAGATGCTCCAGGAACGACATCTTGCCGCTGCCCAGCGCGATATCGTCGTCGTCGTCGGGCGGCAGCTTGTAGGCGCCCGACTGCGGCCCGGGAAAGGGAACGAGCGCCATCTACGCGGAGTGATCCATCGTCCGCGGCTCGTCCTTGTGCTCGTCGCTGACGTGCCCCGCTGACGGCGCCGACGAAGCGGTCGACGCCCCCGCCTGGGGCTGTGCCGTCGCGGCTTTTTCTTTCTGATCTTTCTGCTCTTCGAGCCGGATTTCCTCTTCGAGCGTATTGCGGAGCTCGTTCGAGGCCTTCTTGAACTCCGCCAGGCTCTTGCCCAACGACCGTCCCAGTTCCGGTAACTTGCGAGGACCAAAGATGATCAGGGCGATCACCAGGATGATGATCATCTCGGGCATGCCGATGGAACCCAACATAAGTCTCCTGTTTTCAAAACCGAAAAAAGGGCGTCCGGCCATTATACTCAATACCCAGAAGTCTTTGAATGTAAGTAATTTATCTGTTACGCTAGGCCTGATTATGCGACGTTACCGTCCCCTGCCCGCCGTACTCCTCGCCGTCGCGATTTCCGCGCTTGTCGGAGGCTTCTTCGGCCGCAGCGCGCTGGCGACCGACGACAAGGTGCTCCAGCACGATCGCGCCTTTACGTACGCGCTGAGCGCGATCCAGTCGAATTACTACGACGACAAGGTCGACACGGAGAATCTGGTCACCGGCGCGATTCGCGGCATGCTCGGGACGCTGGATCCGCACTCGAGCTACTTCACACCGAAGGAATACGCGCAGATGCGCGAGCGGCAGGAAGGCCGCTACTACGGCATCGGCGTCTCGATCGTTCAGGTCGGCGAGGACATTACCGCGCTGGTCGTTTTCGAGGGATCGCCGGCGTACAAGAAGGGCATCCGGAGCGGCGACATCATCGCGACGGTCAACGGGCAGAGCGCGAAGGGGTGGACGACCGAGCAGGCGATGCACGAACTGCGCGGGCCGCGCGGCACGCGCGTCTACGTGGAGATCAAGCGCCGCGGGTACGACCAGCCGATCGGCGTCGAGCTGCAGCGCGACGAGGTCTATATCCCGACGGTGCCCGCGGCGTTCATGATCGACGCGCAGACCGGCTACATCCGGATGCAGGACTTCGGCGAGAACACGGATCACGACGTGAAGAAGGCGCTCGTCGAGCTCAGCTCGAAGGGGATGCGCCGCCTCGTGTTCGATATCCGCGGCAATCCGGGCGGTCCGCTCGACCAGGCGATCAAGGTGGCGAACGAGTTCCTGCCGAAAGGCAAGATGATCGTCAAGACGCGCGGCCGGATCGCGAACTCGGATCAGGATTACCACGCGACCGAGGAAGGCGAGTTCATCGACATGCCGATCGTGCTGCTCGCGAACCGCAACAGCGCGAGCGCCTCCGAAATCGTCACCGGCGCCCTGCAGGATCACGATCGCGCGTACGTCGTCGGCGAGACGACGTTCGGCAAGGCGCTCGTGCAGTCGGTGTACCGCATCAGCGGCAACGCCGGGCTCGCGCTGACGACGGCGCACTACTACACGCCGAGCGACCGGCTCATTCAGCGCCCATGGGATGCGACCTTCGACGAGTATCTGAGCTACAGCTTGCAGGACCAGTCGAAGGACCGGACGCACAACCCGAGCGACCTGAAACACACCGACGCCGGCCGGCCGGTGTACAGCGGCGGGGGCATCGAGCCGGACAAGCGGGTGGCGGGACCAATCGGCCCGAACAACGGCGGGGGCTTCAATCCCACGCGTTTCGGCCGCATGCTGTTCGCGCGACAGGAATTCGCGCGCTTCGCGCAGACGTTCAATGCGGAAGGCGACACGCGCATCAGCGGCACGTCGAGCGGGCGTCGCAGCGTGAAGCCGAACTTCGTCGTCGACGCGGCGATGCTCGACAGTTTCAAGCAGCAGCTGACGACGGATCACATCAAGATCGACGAAGCAGGCTTCGGCGAGAACGAGGAATTCATCAAGGCGATGATTCGCTTTGAAGTCGACGTCGCATTGTTTGGCGTCGGCGAAGCATGGCGGCACCTCATCATGGTCGACCCGCAGGCGCAGGCGGCCATCGCCTCGTTCCCCGAGGCTCAGAAGTTGACGGAGCTCAGCCGCGCGACGCGCATCAAAGCACACTAAGAAGCAGGCTGAGGCCTGCGTAACGACTTCGGGCAAGCGACCACAATTGATTGAGCATCAGTTTGCGCTTGCCCCAATACCTAGTCGCTGTTAGACTGCGACCGTTTTTGGCCCCGGGGCCGTTTTTTCCGTCTGCGCGCCGCGTCCGGCGCGGCAGGCCAGAAAACGAAAGGGCTGAGTCGGTCGCGGGTTCTGATTGCTTTCCCAGCCAATCTCATACGCTGATCTTTTTTTCGGGCTGATCCATGCGTTTACAGCATCTGGAAATCAACGGCTTCAAGTCGTTCTCTGATCGGTCGGAACTCGCCTTCGACAAGGGCGTCACCGCCATTGTCGGCCCGAACGGGTGCGGCAAGAGTAACGTCGCCGACGCCATCACCTGGGTGATGGGAGAGCAGAGCGCAAAGAGCCTGCGCGGCGAGCGGATGGAAGACGTCATCTTCAGCGGCAGCGACGCGCGTAAGCCGACGGCGGCTGCCGAAGTCCGGCTGCGCTTGAGCGGATTCATCAAGCAGATCGCTGAGGCGCCGCTCTCCGTCGTGGTCCAACCCGAGCCGGCCGAGAAGGGCAACGGCAATGGGAACGGCCACGGAAACGGACACGGCAATGGGAACGGGCACCATGCGAGCGCTGAGGAGGCCGAGGCCCATCTCGTCCTGCCCTCGCCGCATGCCGTGGAGCTTGGATCCGGCGCGGCGCCGACGTTCACGCCTGCCGCGGACGAGATCATTCAGTCGATAGCGCGCGAGGTCGAAGTCACGCGTCGCCTCTATCGTTCAGGCGAGAGCGAGTACCTGATCGACGGCCGGATCTGCCGCCTTCGCGACGTGCACGATCTGCTGGCCGACACGGGGCTGGGCGCAAAAGCGTATGCGATCATCGAACAGGGCAAGATCGGACTGATTCTGAGCACGCGGCCGACGGACCGGCGCCAGCTGATCGAAGAAGCCGCGGGTATTACGAAGTACAAGGCACGGCGCCGCGCGGCGGAACTGAAGCTCGAGGCCGCGCAGCAGAACCTGACGCGAATCGACGACATCGTCTTCGAAGTCGAAAAGCAGCGAGGCACGCTGAAACGCCAGGCGGCGAAGGCCCGCCGGTATCAGAAGCTCCGCGACGAGTTGCGCCGCTGGGAGAAGGTGCTGTTCGCGCGGAAGTACCGCCAGCTGGCCGAGACGATCGAGTCGGCGCGGGCGAGGCTGGCCGAGGCGCGCGAACGCGAATCGATTGCGGCCGCGCGCGTCGCGCAGGTCGAAACCGATCTCGGGCGCTTCCGAATCGAACACGTGGAGGCGGAGAGCGCCGCCACGCGCGCCCGCGAAGCTGCGCACGCGCGCGAGCTGGACATCAACCGCCGCCAGCAGCAGCTGGCTTTCGATCGCGAGCAGGTGCAGGCGCTCGACGCGCGCGGCGCCGTCATGGGCGCGGAGCTGGAGGCGCTGGAAGCGCGGCGCGAGCCGGCGCGCCGGCATCTGGACGAGCGCAGGCAGACGGCGGCATCGGCCGACGCGGATCGCGATCGCGCCGCGGCGGCGCTGGCGGCCGAGACCGAGGCGTACGAGGCTGCCCACCGCGAGATCGAGGGGCTCGAGGCCGACGTCGAAGCCGCGCGCAGCGAGGTGTTCTCGCAGATCAATTCCGCGACGGCGCTGCGCCATGCACTCGAGCACGCAGCCGCGGCCCGGGAGAAGGTCGTCGATACGCTATCGAAGCTCGCGGTCGAGACCGATGACGCGCGGATCGAGGCCGAGCGGGCGTCCGCGCAGAAAGGGGCGGCCGCGGAAGGCCTGAAGCGGACGCTCGAGGCGATCGAAGCGACGCGGATCGCGCGGACCGCGCGCGAGTCCGAGCTGGCGAGCGCGCGCATCGAGCACGAGTGGCGGTCGCGGACCCTGCGGTCGCGCGAACACGATCTCGCGGCGGTCGAGGCGCGGCTGCAGTCGCTCGAGGAGCTCGACGCCGCGCGCGCCGCGTTCGGCGACGCGCCGCGCGCCGTCCTCGCCCAGGCCAACGGCGCGGTGTGTCAGCGAGGCGCGGTCGCCGATTACCTCGAAGTCGAGGCGGGTTACGAGCGCGCGGTCGACGCCTATCTCGGCGACCTGCTCGAGCACGTCGTCGTCGAGAATCCGGAACACGCAGCTGCCGGGTTCCAGATCGTCCGTGAGGCGGCCGCCGGCCGCTGCGGATTCGTCATCACGTCGGCTTCGACCGTCGCGCGGGGCGAGCACGCCCGGCCCCTGCACACGCCCGGTGACGCATCGCCGGAAGGATTCATCGCGCTGTCATCGGTCGTACGCGTCAAGGGTCCGTACGCCGACGCGCTTCGCGCGGCGATGGCGGACTGCTGGATCGCACCGACATACGAGCGCGCCGCCGACGCGAGCAAGCTGGCGTCGCGGCCCGTCGCGACCGTCGAAGGCGAAGTCTTCCGCGGACCAGCGCTCGTTTCCGGCGGAGCGCGCGCCGAGGCTCGCGGCATTCTCGAGACCCGCCGTGAGATCGCGCAGCTTCGCGAACGGATTGCCGCGGATCGCAGCGGCCTCTTCCGGCTTTCCCAGGAAACCGCGGGACTCGATGCGGCCATTGCTCAGGCGTCGAACGCGATCGCGGCGCTCAACGCCGAGCATCACAAGCAGGACAAGGCCGCCGTCGCGTTCGAGTCGCAGGCCGCCTACGCCGCGGACGAGCTCGCGCGGCTGGCGCAGAAAACCGAGCAGCTTGCGCGCGAATATCGACAGGCCGAAGACGAGCGCGAAGCGCTGGACCGCCGGCAGCAGGAGGCACGAGAGGCCATCGGCCGTCTCGAGGAAGCGCAGCGGCACGCCGAAAGCCGGCTGAACGCGGCGCAGCAGCGGCTGTTCGAAGCGCGCGAGGCGACCGAAGCGCTTGGACGCCGCGCCGCCGACGCCGCCGCCTCCCACGCAGCGATCGTCGAGCGCGCGGGCGCCATCGACGCCGAAGTCGCGCGCCTCGTAGAGGCCGCCGCGGAGCTCGAGGCCCGCGCCACGTCGCTGGCCGCCGAGATCGACACGGCCCGCAAGCGGATCGACGAGCTCCGCGCAGCCATCAACGCGAGCATCGGGCAGCT
>DASQHH010000622.1:0-2028 GCA_035632195.1 Vicinamibacterales bacterium | reverse complement strand
CGAAGGCCGTCGGCTGCGGCGTCGACCAGGTGCTCGTGGCGTCGACCGGCGTCATCGTCAATCGCACGTCGGGTACGGTCGTCCGGCTTCTGCCGCCGCTGGTCATCGCCGAACCCGACATCGACGAGGCGCTGGCGCGCGTCGACGCGGCGCTCGGCGCCGCCGGAGCCCAGGCATGAAGCGCCCGTCCGCGAAGCAAGGACGCTCGAAGGCCGTCATCGCGCTGCGGTCCGCGGATGCGGACGATGCGGCGACAATCCATCACCTGATCGAGGCGAACCTCGAGGAGGGGCACCTGCTGCCGCGCACGCTCGGCGAGCTGACGGTCCACGCCACGCGGTTCGTCGTCGCCGTCTCGCGGCGGAAGATCGTGGGGTGCGCGGAGCTCGCGCCGCTCAGCCCGCGCGTCGCCGAAGTGCGATCGCTCGCCGTCGACCGGAACGCACGTGGCGGCCGCGTCGGCATGCTGATCGTCGACGAGCTGCGCCGCCGGGCGCAGCGCGACGGCTTCGAGAAGCTCTGTGCGTTCACTCACGCGCCCGGTTATTTCACGCGGATGGGTTTCTCGATCGTCCCGCACTCCTGGCTGCTCGAGAAGGTGTTCACCGACTGTCTGAAGTGCCCGCAGTTCAGGAAATGCGGCCAGTTCGGCATGGAGGTGCCGCTCGACTACGGCCGCGACAAGACGATCGGCGACGTGGCTGCCGAGGCGCGGTACGGGCTGTCCGCGCCGCCCGCATAGGAGCGCGACCTGGATGTGCAGGAGCGCGAGGCTTTAGCCGAGCGAATGGGCACAACGACTCTCTCAGGCGGGGTCACGACGCCGCGCGGGTTCAAGGCGGCGGGCATCAGCGCGGGCATCAAGGCGAACGGCAACGCCGACCTCGCGCTGCTGGTGTCCGAGACGCCGGCTCGCGCCGCGGCCGTCTTCACCACCAACAAAGTCCAGGCGGCGGCCGTCATCGTCTCGCGCGAGCACCTGGCGCGATCGGGAGGCGTCGTCCGCGCGATCGTCGCCAACAGCGGCTGCGCGAACGCGTGTACCGGCGAGACCGGCATGCGCGATGCGCGCGAGATGACCGAGCTGACCGCGAAGGCCGTCGGCTGCGGCGTCGACCAGGTGCTCGTGGCGTCGACCGGCGTCATCGGCGTCGCGCTGCCGATGGACCGGATCCGCAGCGGGTTGCCGAAAGCCGTCCAGGCGCTCGGCGGCGATCAGGGATCCGCCGCGTCCCGCGCGATCATGACCACCGATCCGTTTCCGAAAGAGGCCGCCGTCCAGGTGCCGTTCGGCGCGCGGACCGTTTCCATCGGAGGCATGGCGAAAGGCTCGGGGATGATCGAGCCGATGCTCGCGACGATGCTCGCGTTCGTGACGACCGACGCGGACGTGCCGCCCGCGCTGTTGTCGCGCGCGCTGACGGAGGCGGTCGACGAAAGCTTCAACGCCATTACCGTGGACGGCGACTGCTCGACCAACGATTGCGTGATGCTGCTGGCCAACGGCGCGAGCAGCGTGGCCATCGACGACAAGACCTACGCCGCCTTCGTCGGCGGACTGCGCGCCGTCTGCCGCGAACTGGCGATCGGGATCGTCCGAGGCGGCGAAGGCGCCACCAAGCTCGTGACCGTCACGGTCACCGGCGCGGCGTCGGCGGCCGACGCGCGCAGGGCGGCGAAGACGATCGCCAATTCGATGCTGGTGAAAACGGCGCTCCACGGCGGCGATCCGAACTGGGGCCGCCTGATCTGCGCGGCGGGGCGCGCCGGCGTCGCGTTCGATGCGGCGCGCGCGGCCGTGACGATCGGGTCCATCGTCCTGTTCCGGAACGGCCAGCCGTACGACGAGCTCGCGCCGAAAGCCGCGGAATACCTGAAGGGCCGGGATCTGGAAGTCGGCGTCGATCTCGGTTCAGGCACCGCGGCGTCGACCGTGTGGACCTGCGACTTGAGCGCCGAATACGTGCGAATCAACGCGGACTATCGGACGTGATAACGGAGCGCGAGGCTTCAGCCGAGCGAACAGTG
>DASQHH010000621.1:0-3370 GCA_035632195.1 Vicinamibacterales bacterium | reverse complement strand
GGTGTACGACCGGACGTTCGGCGCGTCCTGCGCTCGAGCGGCAGCGACGAGACACAGACAGACGAGCCAGCCGCGAACGACGTGCGATGCGCGCATGCGAAGCCTCCGGTGGGAAGATTCTATTGCGTCCGCCAGGGGTCTGAGGTGCCTCAGAGGTGGGTTTATCGGGCGCGCGCGGCCTGGACGAGAACAACTGCGGCGGCGATGCCATAGGCCACGTGCGGCAGCCTCAGGTACAGCGGCGCGCGGGTCACGAGGACAGGAAAGAAGGCCGCGCTGAACCCGAGAATCGTCAGGGCGCCGAACACCGCGAGCGCCCGCCATGGTCTGGCGGCGCGCGCGGCACTCGCCGCGGCAAGGAACAGACCGCCGGCAAGCAGCTGCGCCTGGGCGATCCAGCCGTCGAGCAGCACGCGATTGGCGTCGGGGACGCCGGCCGTCAGGTAAAGACGGAGAAAGCCGATTGTGTGCGCGATGCCGCCGAGCAGGAGCACGATCCCGAGCGCCGCAAGCAGGCCGATCATCAGTCGAGTGAGGTCACGCGCTCCGCCGACGCCGGCCAGCCGCCGTCATCCGGGGCGCAGGGGCCCTCGGAGCAAGCGAGAAAAGCGCCGATGGCGTCAAACACCTTATCAGGATCTTCGATCCACGGGACGTGCGCGGCGCCCTCCACGGTGACGAGACGCGCATTCGGAAGGCGCATCGCCCACTCGCGTCCGCCGCCGTACGACGCGCTCCGATCGAGCCGGCCGTGGATCGCGAGCACCGGCGCCATCGCCTTCGCGTAGTCGGCGTCGGACAAACGAAGGCTCTGTACCGACGGAAGCACGTAATCCGTGAACTGCTTCATGAAGCCGCCTTCGTTCGGCAAGTGGCACGGCTCCCAGCCGAGCCTGTCCGCGTCGGCGGCGTTCGCCACGTAGAGCACCCGTAGAATCGACCAGAACTTCCGGCAGAACGCGGATGGGTCCATCGACGCGCGCTGTTTCTGGAGCTCGCCGATCCGGCCGAACACGTCACGAGCCGTCGTATCGGTGTTGGTCAACGCCGCTGGATACACTTTCGACGGATCCGCCGCGAGCGCGCCGATCTGAATGACCCGGCCCGTCCGATCCGGGTGCGTCATCGCATACATCGCCACCGCGACGCCCATGTACGAGTGGCCGATGAGATCGATGCGCTCGCGGCCGAAGTGACGCCGGATGGCGTCGAAATCCTCGACGTCATGGTGAATGCCGCGCCGCAGCTTCGCCTCGTCGTCGACACGATCGGATCGGCCGCGGTTGCGGGGGTCGACGAATGCAAGCGTGCGGCCCTCTGCGAACCGCGCGAGCGCGTCGAAGAGGTAATAGCCGTTCGGGATCACGACCAGCCGCGATCCGCAGCCAAGCGTCTGCACGAACAGCCGCAGCCCGTCGTCGGTCCGCACGAACTGGTCGATCGGCGTCATGACTGAATGGCGCGCCGCATGGCGCGGACGGAACCTGCGCGAAAGCGCGCCTGCAGCAGCCGGGCGAGCGGATAACCCATGCGCGCCAGCAGGGCACGGGGACGCGAGACCGACCGTATGCGATAAGACACCGCGCCGGCCGCAGGGTCGTACTGGACGGCGAAAATCTCCTCCCCGGTCTCGGCGTGATTGGCGAGCGTCCCGTAGGCGAACCCGAATTCGTTCGCGTCGCCGATCCGGTACACGACTCGGCATCCGTTGAGCGACCAGAAGCCGACATGACGTACGAGCACAGCGACGACGCTGCCGGCCTCGATTGAGGCGGCCTTCGGATAGACCTCGGTCCACCCGAGGTCGAACTGCTTCCAGTCCATCAGCGCGCGCTTGGCGCCGGCAAACGCGGCCTCACCGGATCCGATGACCCCGGATGCCTCATCGAGTTTCCAGCCGTCGCCCGGCGGCGGCTCCGGCTCCCGCGCAATGCCGATCTGCTCGTACGACAAGGGGAGCGCCCGCGATTCCGCCATGAACGCGTCGATGTCGCGCATGGACGGCCGCGTCAGCAAGAACATGATCAGCGCGGGTAGCCCGCTGCGAATGCCTCGGCAATGATCCGCTCGACGAAGTCCGTCTTCGCCGATGCGTAGTCGTCCGCGCGGCCCGGCGGAAACCGCGACGCCAGTTCGCGCTTCAGCGACTCGTATTCTCTCGCCGCCTCCGGATGCTCGCGCAGGTAATCGCGGAACGCCAACGTGCGGCGCTCCTCGCGCCCGCCCGACTGGACCAGATGCACGTGATGCGTGTGCGGCCACGACGCGGGCCGATGAAAGAACGGACAGAACGCATCGTCAGCGTGGGGAACGTGAACATAGCCGAGCGGCGTCATCCGATCGGAGTACCCGTCGAGCGGCCGGAGCGCGGCCACTGAAACCTGGATGTCGATCACCGGCTTGGCCGCGAGGCCGACCACCGCCGTCGACCCATGATGATCGATCCGCAGCGCCAGTGAGCCGAGCGCGCCGCGGAGGCGGTCGGCTTCAGCCTCGAACGCGGCCGGCCAGCGCGGATCGTAAGGCGAGAGCTCGATGGTCGTCACGTGCGCCGTCATTTGGGCCTGTCAGGCCGGTGGATCTTTCCGTCCTGCGCATCCAGAACGGTGAATCCCATGGCTGTCGCCGTCCTGACGACGAACGGCAGCACTTCGGCGATGCGCGAGACGCTGATGCCGAGAATCGCCATCTTCTCGCCGAAGTTGTTAATCAAAGGTCCGTCGGACCACGGTCCGCGCTCGTCGACCGTGATGCACGGATACGCCGCGGTCAGGCGATCGTGCAGCGCGCGAAGACGCGGCGCCGGGTGGCCGGGCTTCGCGTAAAGCTCCTCGCGAAGCGCGTGGATCAGCAGCCAGGCTTCCTTGTCGCGCGGCGGCATCGGGTCGGCGACGATGTCGATCGTGTAGCTCATGTCAGGCTCAACACAGACATCGGCCGACGCAGAACCGCCCCTGCAGGCCTTCAGGGGACAGCAGATCGGTCAGGAACGAGACGAGCAGTCCGCCGGCGCACCACAGAATCAGCGCCGTCGAGAGCGGCCGTGACCGGTCGCGAATCAGCCACGCCATGATGCTCCACTCCACGACGCGCACCGGCGAGTACACCAGGAAGTACGTCCGCGCCGCGGCCGACGCATCGATCGATCCCACGAGGACGAAGACCGCGACGCCGAATGCGAGCCCGATGGCCCATCGGATGGCGCCGAACCGCAGAGCCGCTCCGCCGCCGGCGCCGCCCGGACGCGCGACCGCGAGTCCTGCGAGACACCACGCGCTGTACGCGGCGTACTTGACGACGGCGTAAACGAGCGTCCCGATCGCTTCAGACATGGGTGATGGCGATGTTTGCACCTGCCGCCGAGTCGAGA
>DASQHH010000620.1:0-4170 GCA_035632195.1 Vicinamibacterales bacterium | reverse complement strand
CACGGTCGACGGCGCCGAGATCCTCCGCCGGACGCCGGACATTCCGGCGCTGGCGCCCGTCGTGGCGTTCGAGCACCACCTGCGCCTCGACGGCAGCGGATACCCGGGCACCGTGTACCGCACGTCGCTCAACCTGGGCACGATGCTCTGCAGCATCGCCGACGTCTACGACGCCATGCGGTCGCAGCGGCGCTATCAGGAGTCGCACCCGACCGACCGGATTCTCGCGGTGCTGAAGCGCAACGACGGCCAGCAGTTCGATCAGCACCTCGTCCGCCGCTTCGTCCAGCTGCTGGGGATCTATCCGGCCGGCAACATCGTCATGCTGAATTCGGGAGAGGTGGCCGTCGTCGTGAAGGTGAACGCGCCCGAGCCATACCGCCCGCGCGTGCGGGTGGTCGTCGGGCGCGACGGCCGGCGCCTCGATCTCCCGTACGAGATCAATCTCTGGGAAGTCGCGGAAGATCCCGGCAAACCGTCGACGATCGCCGCGCCGCTCGATCCGAAGGACTTCGACTTCGACCCGCTTGCGTTGATCTGACGCCATGAAGCACCCGGCCGCGCCGACTGCATTCGAGCGCCGTGTTCTCAGCGTGGTGCGCAACATCCCGGTCGGGCGCGTCGCGACCTACGGCGACGTCGCGAAGCTTGCGGGGAAGCCGCGCGCCGCTCGGGCCGTCGGCAACATCATGCGGGGCTGCCGCCGCCCGGACGTGCCGTGCCACCGCGTCATCGCGGCCGGCGGCCGCATCGGGGGATACGGCGGGCGGGAATTCCTCAAGCGGTCGCTCCTGCTCGCCGAGGGCGTCCCCGTGGCCGGGTCGCGGGTCCGCGACCTCGTCCGGGTGCGCTGGAACGGCCGGAAACCGTCTAAGTCTTCGTGACCGCGCCCAGGCAACGCCCCCCGATCCCGTTCCCGTCTAAGGTTGTGACGGCCCAAACGGCCGGCACGGATGCCGATCTCGTGAGCCGCAGCCTGGATGGAGATGTCGACGCCTTCGAGACGATTTACCGGCAGTATTCGGCCCGGATCTTCAGTCTGGCGTGCCGGATGGCGGGCTCTCCCGAGGACGGCGAGGACCTGCTGCAGGAAGTCTTCCTGCAGGCGTTCCGTAAGCTCGACTCGTTCAAGGGCGATGCTGCGCTCGGCACGTGGCTCTACAGGCTGGCGCTCAACCACTGCCTCGACTACGTTCGGAGCAGGCAGGCGCGTATGAAGAAGCTGACGGATACGCTGGACGCCGACGCCTCCCTCGAGCCGGCCGCGCGGCGGACGACGCCGATTGCGAAGCTCGATCTCGACCGCGCCATCGAGCGGCTGCCCGACGGCTGCCGCGAGGCGTTCGTCCTGCACGACGTCGAAGGATTCGATCACAAGGAAGTCGGCGAGCTGCTGGGCATCGCCGAGGGCACATCGAAATCGCAGGTTTTCAAGGCGCGCCTGAAGCTGCGCGCGCTGCTGGGCGAACGCTGATGCATCCGGACTCCACCGCGCTGAACGAATACTCGGACGGTACGCTTCCGGCGGCCGACCGCCGGACCGTCGAGGAACACCTCGCGACGTGCGCCGCGTGCACGGCGACCGTGAACGAGCTGCGCGAGATCCGCGACGTCGCGAAGACGCTCGACCCGCGCGATCCTCCGGTCCGATCGTGGACGCGGCTGCAGCGCGCGATCGCGCTCGAGCACGGCGGCACGGCCGGCGGCGTGCAGGCACGCGGGGTGCGCGCTGGCCGGCGCCCGACCGGCTCGCGGTCGCTCTGGATCGGGCTTGCCGCGGCCGCCGCGCTCGTGATCGCGACGGCAACGGGACTGCGTTACACGGCATTCGACCGTCGTTCCGCGGCGATCCAGAGCGCCCCCGACGGCGCCGCCGCCGACGCGTCGGCGCAGGCCGTCGAAGCGGAGCTGAAACAGGCGGAAACGCACTACGAAAAGGCGATCCAGGGCCTCGAGGCGATCGCCAGCAGCGAGAAGGGCGCGCTCGATCCCCAGACGGCGGCGACGATGCAGAAGAACCTGGCCGTCATCGACCAGGCGATCACCGAAAGCCGCGCCGCGCTGCGTGCGCAGCCGGCGAGCGCGCCTGCGCAGCAGAGCCTGCTCGAGAGCTTCAAGGCGAAGCTCGCCCTGCTCGAAGATACCGTGGCGCTGATCAACGAAACGCGCAAGGGCAACGACGCGGGCGCCGCCCGCATCGTGTCCGGCTTGAAGAGCAAAGGATAACGACCATGCGACTCTCAGTGCGGCTCGGTGTCGTCTTCTTCTTCGGGGCCGCGGCGGCCGGTCTGGCGGGCACGCCCGCCGCCGCGCAGCCGCCGCAGCACCTGAAGGAAGTCGTGCGGATGCGCGCCTACCAGGGGCGCGATCGCGGCCCGGAGCAGACCGACCGCTTCTCCGCCAAGTACCGCATCGGCCGCGACGGGCGCGTCAGCATCGCGAACATCTCGGGCGACATCACGGTGACCGCCGGCGGAGGCGATGAAGTGTCGGTCGAGGCGGTCAAGCGCACGCACGGCGACCGCAGCCAGCTCGATCGCGTCCGCATCCAGGCGGACAATGCCGCCGGCCGCGTCGACATCAAGACCGTCTACCCGACGTCGAACAACAACATCAACGTCTCGGTCGATTTCACGGTCAGCGTGCCGTCGGGCGTCTCGCTCGACGTGCACTCGATCTCGGGCTCCGTCAAGGTGACGGGCGTCCGCGGCAGCGTGCGGGCCGAAACCATCAGCGGCGGTGTCTCGGCGACCGACACGCCGAAGCTCGAGCTCGCAAAGACCGTGTCGGGCGACGTCACATTGGCCGGCGTGCAGACCGACGGCGACGTCTCGGCCGGAACGATCAGCGGCACCGTGTCCGCCAGGGGTCTCAAGGCCCATGGCCTGGACATCAGCTCCATCAGCGGCGACATCGTGCTCGCCGATGCGCAGTGCGATCGCCTCGGCGCAAAGTCGATGAGCGGCAGCCTCGAGTTCTCGGGCGGTATCACCAGAAACGGCAGCTACTCCCTCAGCACCCACTCGGGGAGCGTGCGGCTCGCGCTGGCAAATCCGTCGGGATTCGCGTTGAACGCCGCAAGCTTCAGCGGCACGATCCGCTCGGACTTTCCGGTGACGCTCGGCTCGACGTCGGACTCGTCCGCGCGCAGCGATCGCCGGCGCTTCGGCTCGCGCTCGATGCACGCCGTCTTCGGCGACGGCAGCGCGACGCTGACGATCAACACGTTCAGCGGCGACATCGTCATCGCGAAGAAATAACGGCCGGTGACGGTTTTGCGGAGGGCGGTTGCAGGAAATCGATACACCGCCGTCCTCCGCGGTCGGGCCTGCCCGCGGTTTTCCCCCTTCGCGGCCATCTCATCCGCTCTGGCACCGTGCTTGCTCCCTGTATAATCGAGTCAGCACGGCTCAGCTGTTCTGTTGGAGGCAAGCATGAAGCGATTCGTTTTCGTGGGAGCCCTTGTCGGTGCGCTCGCGGCCACCACCGCTTTCGCGCAATCGAACGCGTCGGGCAATACGTCGCTCGGAACGGTCCACCTCGCCAAGAAGGTGATGGCCGATGGCAAGCCGCTCGCGGCGGGCACCTACCAGGTGCGTCTGACGAGCGATGAGGCAAAGCCGGGTGTCGGCCAGTCGCCGGACGCGGAGAAGTGGGTGGAATTCCTGAAGGGCGGCAAGGTCGCGGGGCGCGAAGTGGCGACCGTGATTTCGTCCGCCGACATCGGCAAGGTCGCGAAGGGCAAGCGCCCCGCCGCGAACAGCTCCAGCGTGGAGCTGCTCAAAGGCGGCGAGTATTACCGGGTGTGGATCAACAAGGGCGGCAACAACTACCTGATCAACATGCCCACAGGGCACTAGGATCAGTTCACGGCCATGACATCGAACTGCTCGTGATGGAGATGGACGTCAGCCTTCACGGTGACGTCCTTTCCAATCGAGACCCGCAAATCCTTCAGAACGGCGCTTTCCTCTTCCTTCAGCGCGCGCGCGATATCGGGGTTGACACGCAGCACCACGCGGTAGCCGTTCAGCTCCGGTGCGATCTTCTTGATCTCGGACAGGATCTCGTAGCAAATCGTCGAGCTTGATTTGATCACGCCGGTGCCCGAACAGTACGGGCACGGTTCTGTCAGCACGCGCTCGAGGCTCTGCTTCACGCGCTTGCGGG
>DASQHH010000619.1:0-10458 GCA_035632195.1 Vicinamibacterales bacterium | reverse complement strand
CGTGCCGCTGCCGCGCGTCGACGTCCTCGTCGCCTGCGTCGGGCTCACTGACATCCAATGGGAAAACGGCCTGGCGGAAATCAGCCTCATCGTCGATCCGGAACGCGCGAAGTGTGGCCACGGCGCTGCGGCCGTCAAACTCGTCCTGGCCGAGGCCTTTGACCGTCTGCGTCTGGAAACCGTCTTCGGTGAGGTCTACAGCTGCAATCCGGCGACCGATTTCTGGATCAAGGTCACCGAGCCGTACGGCGCCGTCGCCGTCCGCCTGCCGCGTCGCAAATTCTGGAACGGTCAGCTCTTCGACTCGCTCTATTTCTCGATCGCGCGAGAGGACTGGGAGAAGCATGGACGAGACACGCATTCCGACACTCTTCCGCCGGCATAACGACGGCACCGTCACCGACATCTTCGAGGACGAATGCGTCTGGGTCCGTGATGACGAGGCTGGAACGGTGCAGATCCGCGATCTGCGCGATCCGGAGATGTTCGTGAACGCGCCGAACACGTTCGAAGGCCTCCGCGAGTACTTCCAGGAGAACCTCGAGGAAGGCGTGATGTTCGTCCACGCTGATGGCCGCATGGCGCAGATTCGGCGGAGAGATTTCGGGCTGTGAAAGTCGGCGAACGGATCCCGACGCTTGGCGACCTCTGCGACATCCAGCTGATTACGGCCGGCCAGGATGGTTTCGCGGTGGCCCGCCTCCTCACGCGCTGGCTCGAGCCTGAGCCGACGCTCGACGAGCTGCGCAGGTTCACGATCTTCCAGACGACCGAATTCATCGACGCGATTCTCGTGCAGGTCCGCGACAAAGCCGCGCTCCTCCAGGAATCGTGCGGAAAGCAGAAGCACTGATGCGAACGTTCGTCATCGTCGAGGCCGGCAGCTGCCATGACGGTTCGCTCGAGAGGGCGCAGCAGCTCGTCGAGCTCGCCAAGACCGCCGGCGCCGATGCGGTCAAGTTCCAGTTCTGGAGCGATTCGGCCCGGCTGGCGAAACGCCGCCACGTCGACGACGAGGACCCGATTCGCGACCACTACAAGCGCTATCAGCTGCCGGCGGAATGGCTGCCCATCCTGCGCCGCGCCGCTGAAAAGCACGACCTCGGCTTCCTCTGCACGACGTATCTGCCCGAGGACGTAGCCACGGTTGCCCCGCTCGTCGGCATCTTCAAGGTCTCAAGCTTCGAAGGCGCGGACCGCGAGCTACTCGAAGCGCATCGGCCGTTCCTGGATGACCACGAACTCCTGGTCAGCGACGGCGGCCGCGAACAGGACGTCCTGGCGCCGACGCTGAAGGTGTTCACGCGGAATCGCGAACGGAAGCGCGTGCACTTGCTGCACTGCGTGTCCGCCTATCCGGCGCCAACCGACCAGCTGAATCTGAGCATCCTGCGCCGCGGTTACGCCGGCTTCTCGGACCACAGCGGCGACACGCTGACCGGCGCGCTCGCCGTCGCCGTCGTCGGTCCAGGCCCGCTGATCCTCGAGGTCCACGCCAAGCTCGAGGACACCGAAACCTCAAATCCAGACGCCGGCGCCTTCGCGCACAGCCCGTTCTCGCTCCGGCGCTACATCGACAACGTTCGTTTTGCCGAAGCCGCGCTCGGCAACGGGAAGAAGCAGCTGCAGCCGGCGGAACGAGACTTCGTCAAATACCGCGTCGCCTGAAGGAGACCCGATAGATGGCCAAATTCATCAAGCTCACCACCGGCGACACCGACCAGCCGGACACGATCTTCGTCAACCGCGCGCGCGTTATTTTCATCGAGGACGCGAAAGACAAAGGCGCGCTCGTGCACTGCAACGACGGCGAAACATTGGCCGTCTTCGAGAAGCCGCAGGACATCGTCAACCAGTTCAACGGAGAAGACGACTGATGAAGGAATATCGCGTCTCGGACGTCGCCATCGACAGCGTGCAGTCGGCACAAACGAAAGCGTTCCTGCAACAGAAGCTGAACGCGCTCGCCGCCGACGGCTGGACCGTCGAGGACATCCTGCAGGCCGGCGACACCTGGTTCATCGTCTCGTCGCGCGCGCTGGCGGGATGAACGAGCATCCGGACGACCGCCCGAACGTCACGCCCGAAGAACTGTGCGAGCGCTGGAGCATCAGTCTCCGCACGCTCGACAAGTTCGATTTGCCCTGGGTGTGGCTCAGCGCACGCGTGCGACGCATTCGTCTGCGTGACGTCAAGACATTCGAGCAACGTCACCATATAAACCGACAGAGCACGTAACGTCCGGACATAGCACGAAACGGTCAGCAACAACCTACATCTCACCGACTACCTACTTCCGCTGCGGATATGCGCGCGCGCATGCTCGCCGTGTAGATGCCGAGTCTCGGCGGTTCTGGCTGTTCATCGCCAGGCTGTCCGCACCGTGCGACATGGAGAGGCAAATGCGGACGCTGTAACCAACAGAGCGAGCGACGTCGCGGCACGCGCACCGAGCGCGGCTACGACGAAGCCTGGCAGCAGCTCCGCGCACGCCACCTGCGGCGCAATCCCTGGTGCGCCTGTCGGACTGGCGTCGGGCGCTTCCCATCGGATGGTTGCGGCTTGAAGGCGGACGACGTGGACCACATCGAATCCGTGCGCGACGCGCCGCATCGACGACTTGACCCGACGAACCTGCGCTCGCTCGCGCATGGTTGCCATTCGCGACGGACGGCGACGGAGCAAAGCGGCTGGGGGAGGGGCGGTCGAAATCTCTAGAGCGATGTCGCAGCGAACCGCGTGTCGGTCAAACGCAAACGAGCGCGTTTTCAAAACGTTGGGTCCGCAGTTTTGAAAGGTCAGAAATCAAAAGTTCATGGGTGGCGTAGGCAGCGGCGGATCGCGCATCGGCTCCGGTCGCAAGCGGAAGAACGCCGAGGAACGGCGGCTCGACGGCAACGCGGGACGTCGGGGGCGCATCCTCCCGCACCCGAGCGCCTCGTCGACGTCGACGCCGCCGGCTTCCCTGCCGGAGGTCGACGAGGCGGACGCGCCGAACGAGCTGACGGCCGACGAGCGGAAGGTGTGGATGGAGCTCGCGCCGCACGCGCTCGCGAAGAAGACGCTCACGCCGGCGACGTCGCTCGCCTTCTGTCTGCTCTGCAAGAACATCGCGCTCGAGCGGCGCTTCGCGGTGTCCGTGATGGACGCCGGCGGCGCGAACCACCGCGGAATCATCCAGCGCATCCAGGTCGACCTCGCCGCCTTCAACCTGCGGCCGTTCGGGAAGGCTGCCGTTGAAGCCGAAGAACCGCAGCGGTCGCGCCTCGAGCAGTTCCTCCTCGGCGGCGGAAAGCGATGACCCGGTGAAGAAATACGCCCTCGCGGTCCTCGCCGGCGCCATCCTGGCCGGGCCACACGTCAAGGCGGCCGCGGCGCGCCACCTGAAAGACCTGGACCGGCAGCAGACCGCAGAATTCCCGTACCGCTACGACCCGGCGCGCGCGCAGCGCGTGTTTGATTTCTACGAACAGTTCCTCGTCCTGGACGACGGCCACGCCTTCACGCTGCAGTCCTGGCAGCAGTTCATCGTCGGCTCGGTCTTCGGCTGGGTCGACGAGAAGGGTGACCGCCGGTTCCGGACCGCGTACGTGGAAACCGCAAAGGGCAGTGGCAAGACGCCGCTCGCCGGCGGCCTTGCCCTATACGGGCTCATCGCGGACCAGGAGCCGGCGGCCGAGGTTTATTCGCTCGGCGTCACGCGCGACCAGGCGCAGTACCTGTTCAACTACGGCAAAAAGATGGTCTCCAACTCGCCCGAGCTGCGCGAGCTGCTCGGCGACGGGATCGGAGAACACAACATCGCCTGGCTGGCGACCCACTCCTTCTTCCGGCCCCTGTCATCCGAGGGACGATCGCTGGACAACAAGCGGCCGCACCTCGCGCTCGTCGACGAGCTCCACGAGCATCCCAGCTCGATCGTCGTGGACAAGATCCGCGCGGGCACGAAGGGACGCCGCCAGGCGCTCATCTTCGAGATCACCAACTCCGGATACGACCGGAATTCGGTCTGCTGGCATCACCACGACTTTTCACTCAAGGTCCTCGAGAACGTCACGAAGAACGAGACCTGGTTCGCGTACGTCTGCGCGCTCGACGCCGGCGATGACTGGCGCGACGAGAAGGTCTGGCCGAAGGCCAACCCGAACATCGGCATCTCGATCACGCTGAAATACCTGCGCGAACAGGTCGCCGAAGCCGTCGGCATGCCGTCGAAGCAGAACATCGTCCGCCGGCTGAACTTCTGCGAATGGACCGAGCAGGCCGAACGCTGGCTGGATCTGCCGGTCTGGGACGGGAACGCGAAAGCGCCGGTCGATGTCGAGGCGCTCCGCGGCCGCGCGTGCTACCTCGGGTTGGACTTGTCGTCGACGCGCGACTTGTCGGCGCTGCTGCTGCTCTTCCCGTCTGAGGACGGCGATTACGACGTCGTGGCGTTCTTCTGGCTGCCTGAGGAGAACATGCAGGCGCGCGTCGACCGCGACCGCGTGCCGTACGACGTCTGGTCACGCGAGGGGTTCCTCGAGCTGACGCCGGGCAACGTCATCGACTACGAGCGCATCGAGAAGAAAGTCCTCGAATGCGTCGAGATTTTCGACGTCCGCGAGCTCGGGTACGACCCGTGGAATGCGACGCAGCTGATTCTGAGGCTCGAGGCCGGCGGCGTCACCTGCTTCCCGATCCGCCAGGGCTTCGCGTCCCTGACCGCCGCGACCAAGGAGCTCGAGAAGCTCGTCGTCTCCGGACGATTCCACCATGGCGGGCATCCGGTCCTGCGCTGGAACGCCGCAAACGTCGCGATTGAGCAGGACGCGGCCGGCAACCTCAAGCCCTCAAAGAAACGATCGACGGAGCGGATTGACGGGATCTCCGCCGCGGTCAACGCGCTCGATCGCGCGATGCGGAATACCGACAACGGTCCGAAATGGTTCGAAGAGCACGGAGTGCTGAGCCTGTGAAGGCCCTCGATCTCCAGGATCGGCTCACGCTCGCCGGGATCGCGCTGATCACGATCGGCTGCTATCAGGCCTGGCGGCCCCTCGCGCCGCTCTTCCTCGGCTGCATCTTCATCGCGATCGCGGCGCTCCAGAAGCCGCCGCAGGCTGGTGCGTGATGGGGATCCTCTCGCGCGCCATCGGCGCGAACACGGAACGCCGCACTGACGATACGCCGCTCCTGCAATGGGCGCGCGGCGCGCTCGTCTCCATCGCCGGCACGACCGGCCGCATCGTCACCGAGCAGACGGCGCTCAGCGTCGGGCCGGTGTACGCCTGCGTCCGGATCCTCGCCGAGACGCTCGCCTCGATGCCGCTCGAGCTGTATCTCCGCACGAAGCTCGGAAAGATCCGCGACGTCGACCACGCGCTGTACTGGATTCTTCACGACCTGCCCAATCCGGAAGTGACCTCGTACGACTTTCGGAACGCGCTGATGGGTCACCTGATCCTCTGGGGCAACGCGTACGCGGAGATTCAGCGCAACGCCAAGGGTGAAGTCATCGGCCTGTGGCCGCTGCTGCCGAACCGCATGCAGCGGATCGATCGAGTCGCAACGAACGATCCGAAATGGCCGAACCGGCTTCGCTACTGGTACCGGCTGCCGAACGGCCAGGGCGTCGTCCTGTACGGCCCGTACCCGGGGCAACCGTCGCAGGTCTTCCATCTCCGCGGCCTGGCGTTCGACGCGATCCGTGGCTACTCGCCGATGCGCCTGCTGCGCGACACCGTCGGGCTGACGCAGGCGCTCGAGGAATTCGGCTCGCGCTTCTTCGGCAACAGCACCATCCCCGGCGGGATCCTGCAGGCGAAGGGCAAGCTGAACGAGCGGCAGGTCGACACGCTGAAGCAGCGCTGGGAAGAAGCGCACCGCGGGTTGACCCAGTCGCACCGCGTCGCGGTCCTCGAGGAGGGCTACACCTGGCAGCAGCTGTCGGTCAATCCCGACAACGCGCAATTCATCCAGGCGCGGCTCTACCAGCTGCGCGACGTCGCTCGGATCTTCCGGATCTCGCCGCATCTACTTCAGGACCTCGAGCGTGCCACGTTCGCCAACATCGAGCAGCTCTCCATCGAATTCATCCGCTACACGATGAAGCCGTGGATGACGAACTGGGAGCAGACGATCGCGCGCGACATTATCGGCGTCCGCGATCTCGAATCGCATTTCGCCGCGTTCGATCCGCGCGAGCTGCTGCAGGGCGATCTCCGCTCGATGATCGCGGCCTACGCGCAGGGCATCCAGTGGGGCATCTACTCGGCGAACGACGTGCGCGAGAAGCTCGGCGACAACCCGCGCCGCGACGATGACGGCGATCGCTACCTGACGCCGATGAACATGGTCGCCGGGCAGCCCGGCGCCGCGGCGCCGCTGCCGAATCCCGCGCCGATCGCCGACGTCGAGCAGCCGCTCCCGAGCACCATCGTGCCCGACGACATGGGCCCGCAGATTTTGATGTGACGGACGTGAATGGCGCAGCTGAACAACATCGCGTGCTACAGGGGCGAGGCGGTGACGCTGGCGTTCACCATGACGCCGGTCACGGACATCACCGGTTGGACGATCACCTTCACCCTCAAGCGCAATCAGACCGATCCGACACCGATCCTGACGATCGCCGCGGTCATCACGAACGGACCGAACGGCACCTTCACGGTCAGCCTCACGAAGGCGCAGACGAACATGCAGGCCGGCACGTACCAGTACGACATTCAGCGGACGGATGCCGGCTCGGAAGCGGTGCTGTCAATCGGGACGTTCACCATCACCCAGGAGGTCCTGAATTGACGGCTGTCCTCGACGTGCCGCTCGTCCGGACCGTCATCTGGCCGGATCCGCCGCTGCGCTCGAGCCGCGTCGCGATCGTCGGGTTCGCCACCGAGAGCCGCTACGGCGTGCCGTACGACGATCCGGACGTCGAGGTCTGGGGCCTGAACATGTGCGAGGGGTGGATGCTCCTCGAGCCGGAGGCGCCTGGGCGGCTCGATCGGATGTGGGAGCTCCACGACCGCGGCACGCTCGAGCAGGAAAGCGCCGAAGAGAAGCGCTCGGTCGATCACCTCGCCTGGCTGAAAGCCAACCGCACGATCCCGGTGTACATGACCGACGTCCAGCCGGACATCCCGATGTCGCGGCGGATGCCGATCGAGCACCTGAAGACGTTCCTGGGCCCGCTCTGCGAGAAGCTCGCCGCGACGCCGTACTACACGTCGACGTTCGCGTTCATGCTCGCGACGGCGGTCCTCGGCATCGTCCAGCGACGCGTCGATCGCTCTCAGCCAGAGCCGGGCGAGGAAATCATCGTCGCCGGCGTCGAGATGCTGAACGGCGAGGAGTACGCCTATCAGCGCAGCTGTGCCGAGTTCTGGTGCGGCTTCGTCCTCGGCCACGGCATCAAGCTCTCGATCCCGTCGCGATCAGCGCTCCTTGAATCGGACGGCCTTTACGGCTACGCCAGGCCGGAGAGTCTCGAGCTCCTGGTCCGGATGCGCGCGTACTACGCCGACATGAAGGCGAAGGCGCTCGCGAAGAAGGACGAGGCGATCGCCCGTCGCAACCAGGCGATGAGCGACGTCCAGACGTACGACGGCGCCGCGCAGGGCGTTGACAAGATCCTGAACCACCTCACGTATTTGATTCGCGGGGGAAAAGTATGAGCCCGATCGGGCGCCAACACGCCGGCGCTGCGGTGAAGGCCGAACTGAAACCGGCGTGTCGCTGTGGGCATGCCTTCGCGGACCATGGCTGCCGCGTCCCAGGCTGCAGCTGCGCGACGTACGTCCCTGGCCGACCGCTCGAATATCGGCTCTCGTACGGCGTCTCGGCCTGGCGGCGGTGGGCGTGTCAATTCCTCTGGTCCCTTGAGCGTCTTGCGGAACGCCGGCGACTGGCCCTTGAAGGGAGTCGATAGATGGCGTTCGGAACGGCAACCGTCACCACAAACCGGTTCAAACAGATGTGCGCGGACCGCCTCTCGTCCTCGAGCGGCGGTGCCTCCTCGAGCGGCGCGCCGAACATGGCGAGCAACCCGAAGTGGGCCGCCATGGGGAGCGGCGCCACCAGCGCCAGCCGCACGGCTGCGTCGGGCGACACAGGACTGTCTCTGGAGCTCTATACGCGGGTCGCTGGCGCTATCTCGCTACAGGGCTCAAGCTCCGGCGGCCCGGTGAGCGACACGATCAAGAACATCGCGACGATCACTGCGACCTCGTCGGGCGCGATCGACGAGTTCACGCTCAACGACACGAGCTCGAGCGGCGGCTCGCAGGCCGACGTCTCCGCCACGTTCGCGGTCATCAACCTGAACACGAATGACTCGATACAATTCACTACATTGGTAACCTTTACGTAGTGCGCAAGTAACAACACTTTGATACCATGCGGATGAAAGCGAGGCCGCATGGAGAGCAGCAGTAAAACGTGCATCGGTTGTGGAGCGACATTTGAGCGAGATCCGAAGAAGCCGCGAACGAAATACTGCTCGAGCGATTGCTATCACCGCAGTCAGCGCGGTCGCTCTCGCGGTCCGTACATCAACACGCACGCGCGAGCGCGATGCGAGACGTGCGGAAAAGAGTTCGAGGTCGGCGGACGCGGCAATCCTCGGCGTGGCGCTCGTTTTTGTAGTCGCGAATGCGGTTACGCCGGGTACGAGCGAGCGTTCGTCTCACGCGCACCCAAGCTCTCTCGGACAGATGCTGCGTGGCTCGGTGGTCTCGTGGATGGAGAGGGCTCGATTGTTCTCGTCAATCGCGGCAAGAACAGCCTCACGCTGCGCCTCACGATTACGAGCACATATCGACCGCTGCTCGAGCGCGTGCTTCGAGTGGTCTGCGTGGGAGCGATCACGAGCCTGTCTCGGTTTGCGCGAAGCGAGCATCACGCTGACGCGCATTACTGGCAGTGCTACTCGGCAAATGCACGCGGTCTGCTGAAGCAGATGTTGCCGTGGCTTGAGGTCAAGAAAGAGAAGGCGATGAAAGCGATCGCCGGCGAGACGTGGGAGAAAGATCGGCGCTGGCTCCACTGCAAGAAGCCGAGCGGCCGACCGAAGCGAGACGACACCGTAACTGAGAAGAGGCGGCCATGAACATCGCAGAACACGAAGCCTGGGAACAGATTCTCTCGGTCGCGAGGAACGCGAACCTGTCTTGCGCCGGCGAGCTCGCTCGGATGTACCTCGATGATGGCGGCCACGACCACGTGCCGGTTCGTCTCGGCATTCAAGCAGCGGAACCGCAGCCAGAGCCGAAGCCGGAGCCGATCGCGGCGACCGAGCCGATCGCGGAGCCGAAGTCCGATCCGGAACCGCCCGCGGAGCAGCCGTAACCATGGCGACCATCAAGAAGCCGACGGCGACCGGCCGCGGCGCGACACCGACCGAGGATCCGAAAACGGTCGACCAACGCCTCGAACGGCGCACGTTCGCCGGCACGGTCACGCTCCGAGACGCTGACAAGAAGCCGCAGCTACAGGGCTATGCCGCCGTCTTCAACCAGGAGACGGTCATCGGCAGCTGGTTCCGCGAGGTCATCGCACCGGGCGCGTTCGCCGACGCGATCGTCAACGACGACGTCCGCGGCCTGTTCAATCACAACGAGAACAAGGTCCTCGGCCGGAACAAGAGCGGCACCCTGCAGCTCTCGGAAGACGAGACGGGTCTGAAGTACGTCATCGACCCGCCGGACACGCAGGACGGCCGAGACGTCGTGACGCTCGTCCAGCGCGGCGACATCGACGGCAGCAGCTTCGCCTTCACTGTCCCCGACGACGGCGACGAGTGGAACCACGACGAGGTGAAGCTCGGCAAGCTGCCGCTGCGCATCATCAAGAAAGTCAGTCTGTACGACGTCTCTCCGGTCACTTACCCGGCGTATCCACAGACCGCCGGGCTTCTGCAAACCGTTTCAGCGAGGGCCCGCACCATGGCGACGACACCGGCGGCCGCGGCCGCTCCCGATCCCAAGGATCAGAAGGCAGCGCCGGCGAGCGCCAGCACGCGCGACGACAGCGATGCCAACACGGGCGGCGATCCGGCGGTGAATTCGTCCGTCGCCATCCAGAAGACCATCAAGCGCGCGAACCAACTCCAGAAGGCGGTCCGCTCGATGGTCAAGGCGCTGGACATCTCGCACGGCTTCAATCCGAGCGGCGGCGACCTGACCGGTCCCGGCGGCTCGAAGCTGGACACTGGCCGCTCGAAGCATCAGCGGCGGAAGCTGACCAGGCGCGCTGCAAAAGCCAGGCGCGACGGCGGCGACAGCGCGATGGACAGCACGTCGGCGGCGATGTACTACAGCGCGCGCGCGCTGCGGTCGCACATGCGCGGGATTCAGCACTGCATGAGCACAATCAAGACGATGTGCCGCGACGCGGGCATCGACCTGAGCGTCAACGCCGGCCAGCGGGACGGCGACGGCACCGACGGCTCGGTCACCGGGTCCGACGCCGGCGCGGCGGGCG
>DASQHH010000618.1:0-1923 GCA_035632195.1 Vicinamibacterales bacterium | reverse complement strand
CGTCGGAGGGCCGCGAACATCGCGGCGCTCCGCCATCCGCCGCGCGGCCGGAAGGCGCGGCACGGCCGGGATCCACACAGCGTCTCGATGCGATCAGCGGCAGCGGTCAACATCTGCTCGATTGCGGCCGACGACTTCAGCAGGTCGCGTTTGCGCGGGGAGTGCAGCGCGACGGCGTGGCCGTCCGCGAACATGCGCCTCACGATAGGCGCCGTCTCCGCGGTCAGGTGCTCGTCGATGACGAAGAACGTGGCGCGAACGCCCTCGCGCGCCAGCACATCGAGCAGATCCGGCGTCGTGGTCGGGTTGGGACCGTCGTCGTACGTGAGATAGATCGTCGGCGGGTGACCGCGCGGCATATGCCAGACCGCACGGCGTCCCGCGATGACGTCCAGCAGGAATGGCGCCGGCGCCATGTGCGCCAGCGCGACCACGCCGACGGCGATGACGATCAGACATCCGATCATCATCGCGTCAGCGTATCAAATCGCTGCGTACGCGCTAACGGCGATCGTGATCGTGCCGCCACCGCCAGTAATCGTCCTGGTCACCGCGGTCGAGTACTCTGAACTCGATGTATGTGCGATGCCGTTCCGTCAGATACTGACGGTACATCCGTTCTTCCTCGCCATTCCACCGGTGGTAATCGCGGTGCGGTTCGTCATACACCCGCACCCTCGCGGTGCACCCCGATCCCACCAGCGCCCCGACCAATAACACGCCTGCCACGTATCTGCGCATAAGGCTGCCTCCTCCTCCTATGGTCCCGCTTACCGCAAGTTCCGGACCATCAGGAGACCGTGCCTTTCGACAGGTTATAGAATGACTAAGTCATCTTAGCTGGAGGCTTCATGCCGAGGACCGGACATAAGATCGAGAACTTCGCGGAACAGTTGGGCACACTATTAGGAAACGCCGAGAACAGAGCGCGCACGTGGCTCGGCCAGCGCCAGCAGATAACCAAGACGCTGACGAGCATCCGCGATACGGCCAGCTCGCTTCTTGCGGATCTCGGCGCCGAAGCGGAACGCGCCGTCCGGCGCGGACGCAAGACCATGAACGCCGCCAGGGCATTGTCGGCCGCGCCGCGCCGCCGCCGCAGCAAGCTGTCCGCCGCTGGTCGCGCCGCCATCGTGGCCGCGCAGCGGAAGCGTTGGGCGAAAGTCAGGAAGGAGAAGGCCGCCGCCCGGTAAGTCTGCTACGGGGCTACTTCGCTGAGCGCTCCTGCGCGAGGTGCTGGCGGTACACTTTTTCAAGATCGGCGACCGCGGCCTTGAAGCCCCGCGGATCGACGAAGCGGTTCGCGTCGAACGGGTCGCCGGGCTTGTATTTCTTGTGCAGGTCGAACTGCGACGCGTGCGAGGCAAGCCACACGTCGATCTGCATGTCCTTCTGCGCCTTGAACGTACCGGCGTAGTCGGCTTCGATGCTCGGGTACGTCGCCATACCGCTGACCTTCACGCCAGGATTGATCGACGGCATGTTCACAATCGCCACGCGATAACTCTTCCCGCCTTCCCGCACGTCCAGCGTGAACGTCGTCGCACCTTTCGTGTGTCCGGGGTGATGATGCGCCGTGAGCACTGTCCCGCCGAGCGCGATCGTGTCGCTGTCTTTGAATGTGCCGTCGACGCCGACCGGCGGGAAATGGAATGACGCGTCGTTGCCGAAGATGAAGTCCGTCTTGCCGCCCGTCTCGAACAGGTCTTTGTCCTCGGCCGGCACGATCAACCGCGCCCCGGTCATTTTTTTGAGGTCGGCCATCCCTGCGGCGTGGTCGTAGTGGCCGTGCGTGGCAGTCAGGATCTTGACGTCGGACAGCTTGAATCCCAGCTCCTCGACGCTCGTCTTGATCTGCTGCGCCGTGTCGCCAACGCCCGTGTTGATCAGGATGTGGCCCTGGGGCGTCGTAATCAGATAACT
>DASQHH010000617.1:0-1639 GCA_035632195.1 Vicinamibacterales bacterium | reverse complement strand
CCTACCCGCCCAACCCTACCCGCCCTACCTGCCCCACCAGCCCTACCTGCCCTGCGCCGCGGAGAGGATGCTGTTGAACAGCAGCTTGTAGCCGCCGTGCATCTGGCCGCGGTGCTGGGTCCGGAACCCCAGGAGGACCACGCGTCCCTGGTCGATGGTGGCCTCGACGACCGCGGCGCGGCCGGCGATCGTGTGCTCGCCCAGCATCCAGCCGCTCATGAGGACGTCACTGTTCGGATACTGCGCAACCGTTTTCACGTTCGGGGGATTGCCGTCGACGGCGAACGCGGGGCTGTTGATGAAGAACGCGGCGGCGTCGGCCGGCATGCCGTACGCAATCGGGTTCGACCGGTCGACGGTGATTTTCAGGATGCTGCCGGGAATGTAGAAATCGTTTGGACTGAGTCCGTCGGTGACGTTGCGGATCGGCAGGTTGAATGCCGCGATTGGCAGCTCCGCCGCGCGATCCATCGCGACCAGCGTGCCGCCCTCCTTCACGAACTGCAGCAGGTTCGCGACGCCGCGCGCCGTCATGCCGCCGGTGTACGCGTCGGGCATCGAGCCGGGCGCCATGCCTTTGAGCATCGAGTCGTAGGTCGCGTCCGGCAGCAGAATCACGTCGAACTTCGCGTGCAGGCTGCCGGCGCGAATGTCGCGGTCGAACACGCTCGTGTACGGAAATTCGAACTGCTCGAGGATCCAGCGCGTCCACCCCTCGTCCATGTTGCCGCCCCACGCGTGATAGAGGCCGACGCGCGGCGCGTGGATCTCGACGGCGCCGGCCGGCAGTGACGTGGGACCGACGGTCAGCGACACCCCGAGCGGGAGGATCTTGCGGGAGTCAGGCCTGGCGTCGGGAGGAACCAGGAATGTGCCATCCGCTGCTCGAAAAACGCGCACGCGATCGCTCAGCAGTCTGTTGACGGCGATGAACGCGTCGTTGGCGCGGGTATCGATTGCGAAGTAGTACGGCTGCCCCGCGACGCCCGCCGGCATCGTCGCGTGCGGTGGCTGTGCGACGTCGACTTTCTCGGTCGAGACGTCCACGCGCTGCATCACGCGATCGACCGTCACGCCCATCTGATAATTCAGAGTCCAGCCGGTGATGTCGTACGGACGTTTCGGCGGACCGCCGGGGTAGAGCCGCATGTCGGGGTAGACCTGCGGCGTCAGCAGGTCGCGGACGTACGGCTCGAACGGCTGCGCGCCGCGGATGACGAACGATCCCGCGTCGTACTTCTTTTCGCCGACGCTGAACGCTGCTGTCGCACGCTCGACCTCGACGCCGCCCAGCTGCAGCACGTTGATCATCTTCACCGCCGTCGGCGGGTCCCACTGCTGCGCCGGAACGATAAACGTCTCGTTGACGTTGTTGCGCACCGCATCGCGGCCCATCTGATAGATGTCGTACAGGAATTCCTGCCGCCGCTTCGCCGCGATGTCGAGCACCGCCATCGACGTCGTCACCATGATGTTGCAGCTGTCGCGCAGGTGCCATTCGCCGCCGAGATACGGACTCGGGTAAAACGTCGTCGGCTCGAGCGTCGGTACCGTCGTGCCCGCGAAAAACTTCGGAAACGCCTTCGGGTCGTAGGTCGCCGGCGTCGCGGACGCGTGGGCGGTTTCGGTGAGGATGCCG
>DASQHH010000616.1:0-4779 GCA_035632195.1 Vicinamibacterales bacterium | reverse complement strand
CGCGACGCCCGGAAGCCGTCCGAGAAGATGAGCCAGCTCGGTTTCAGGTCGTCGATCAGGATCTTCCCGGTCAGGCGTTCGTAGGTCGTGGTCGCGTCCTCGACGCGGACGCCCGAGAGCTTCGCGCGCAGCAGCTGCTCGATCGGCAGCCGCCCGCGCCGGTCCGACAGGCCGACGACGACGCGATCGACGCGCCGGGTGCGGATGATCCGTTCGAGATCCGACGCGTTGCCGAGGATGTCGCGGCGCCGCACCGAGTTCACGTCCTCGTGCTCCTCGACGAAGCCGACGAGGTGATAGGCGAAATCCTGCTGCGTGCCGATCTGCTGCGCCAGCACGCGCGCCGTCGGGCCGGTGCCGACGATGAGGACGCGCTCTTCGAGGTTCGGCTGGTGCGCCAGGCGGTTGAAGACGGCGCGCCACGTCAGCACCGCAACGACGAACACGCCGAGCGCCGTCATGAACGTGCCGGCGTCCAGGATGAGCGACGGCACGGCGACGCACGCGCAGGCGATGACGATCGCCGCCGCGCCCGCCGCCTGCAGCAGACGGATGATCAGTTCGCGGATAGAGTGCACGACCGTCAGGTCGTAGAGGTCGTTGTAGTAGAAGCACAGCTGACACAGCGCCGTCACGATCGCGATCTTCCAGACCGTCACGTCGGGCGCGGACGCGCCGGCGCGCAGCGCCGCCGCGAGCGCCATCGACCCCGAGATCAGGACGATCTCGAAGCCGAACACGGTGAGTTCCCTCACCGACACGTTGCGGTTGAAGACCTGCATGGCGGCGTCAGTGCCTCGGCGCCTCGTAGCGGTAGTCCTGTTCCATGCCGGACTCGTTCAGCACGATGCCGAGGAGCCGGGAGGAATCGAACGCGCGCAGCGCGTTCTCGATCGCCGGCTTGGGCGTGTATCCGGCGCGGACGACGAGCAGCGCCCCGTCGACCATCGGCGCGAGGACGGCCACGTCAGCGAGCGGCAGGACCGGGGGGGTATCGAGGATGACGCGATCGAAACGCGTCCGCAGCTGGTCGAGCACCCGACGCATCGCGGTCGAACCGAGCAGCTCCGACGGATTCGCCGGCGGCGTGCCGGCGGGAATGACCGTCAGGTGGTGCTCCGGCAGGTACTTCATCACGTCGTGCAGGTCCGCCGCGCCGGTGAGGAACTCCGCGAGCCCGGGTCCCGGCGGCAGGTTGAAGAGCCGCGCCAGCGACGGTTTCCGGAGATCGGCTTCGACGATGACGACCCGACCCTGGAGCTCCTGCGCCATGGTCAGCGCGAGGTTGGCGGCGGTGACCGACTTGCCCTCGCCCTTCTGCGGGCTCGTGATCATCACGGTGCGGATGGCCGCGGCGCCCTCGGTGCGCGAGAGGCGTGTGCGCAGCGCGCGGTACTGTTCCGCGGCGAGCGACTGCGGCGACAGTCCGGCGACGAGCACCGGATCGAGATGGGCAGCGACGTGCTCGATGTCGTCGCCGTCGACGCCCGCGGCCGGCGCGCCCGCCGCAATCGCCGCGGCCGCTGGAATGATCGGCACCGGGGCGGCGGCGACGGACGCCGCCGCTCGGTCCGCATGGGGCGTGGGAATGTCAATCGTGAGCGGAACGGTCGCGGTCGCGTGGGCCGCGGCGGCGGCGCCGACGCGGCTGGTGCGCAGCACCGTTCCTTCGCGTTCGGCTTTCTCGAGAATCTGCTGTATACGGCTCATGACTGCGCTCCCTTATCCAAGGACCGTTCCGATGCGCGGAATCTCGGCAAGCACCGGCAGTTCGAACTCGTCGCGAAGGCCGCGCGCGTCGTGCACCGATCGATCGAGGTACTCGCGTCCGACGACGCCGGCGCCGCCGAGCACGAACCCGGCCGCGATCGCCATGAGCATCACGCGGAGCGGCTTCGGCTTGAACGGCTCGTCCGGCAGTCCGGCCGGGACCAGCACGGCGAACTGTTCGCCGCCCTGCTTGCGCTGCAGCTCTTCGTTGAAGAGCGCCGCCTGCTTCTTGTCCATGAGATCGCCGTACGCTTTGCGTTCGAGGTCGTACTCGCGGTTGAGCGACACCATCTGCTGCTCGACGCGCGGCGCCATTTCGACGCGCGCCTGGTAGGCGCCGATCTGCCCGCCGATGGCGCTCTGCTGCCGCTGCAGCTCCGCGATCCGCAGCTTCGTCGCTTCACGATCTTTCAGGACGCCGCGGTACTCGGGGTTGGTGTTAAGGATCGCCGCGCGATCGGAGGCCGGCCGCGTGCGCTCGGCGGTCGCAGCCTTTTCCGCGTCGGCGAGATCCTCCTTCAACCTGATCACCTCCGGGTGTTTGTCGGTGTACTGAAGCCTCGCCGCCACGAGCTGGCTGCGCAGGCTGATCACCCGGCCCTGGGCCGTTTCGCCCGGCGTCCCCTTGATCGACGCAAGCGCATCGTCCGCGCCCTGCTGCATGGCGTCGATCTGCCGATCGAGCAGCGACAGCCGGTCCTGCTCGCCGCGCAGCATCGTCGCGTTGGATTCGAGCTGGCGCTGCAGGTTGGACACCATCGACAGATTCGAGTTGGTCTGCTCGGGGAGGCGTCCCATGTACGACTCTTTCATGTCGCGGAGCTTCGCTTCGAGCGCGCCCAGGCGGTTCTCGCTCGAGCGGAGCTGCGCGTCGATGAACTGCGTCGTGTCCTGCGCCTGGATCTCCAGCGACTTGCTGTTCTCCTGCACGAACACCTGCGCGAGCCGGTTGAGGATGCGCTGCGCGGTCTCCGGAGTCTCGTCGACGTAGGAGACCTGATAGCTGTCGAGCGACGCCTTCTGGTCCGGCGTCAGCTGCGAGCCGGACGCCGCCGCCGAGGCCGACGAGGCGGCGCTGCCGGGCGTGATCGAATCGGGCAGCGCGACGCTGATGCTGCGTCGCAGGCGGCCGATCGCGCTGTCGATCGACGCGCCCTGGTCCATGTGCTCGAGTCTCGCGGTGCGCTCGAGCACGGGACGGCTCAGCAACTGCTGCGACACGGCGCGCATGCGCTCCTGTTTGTCGATCTCGACGGGCGCGCCGATCACGGTGGGCGCCACCCGAGCGGATCCGATGGCGAGCGTCGTCGTCGCCTGATAGGTCCGCGGCAGGAAGGACACGAGCGCGATGCCCACGACGATTGCCAGCGCGACCGGCACGATGAACCACCATTTGCGGCGGTTGAAGACGGACACGTAGTCGAGCGGGTCGAAGCGGGTTTCGTCCATTACTCAATCCTCATGGGCTTGGAGGTGACGATCTGAAAGCCGATCTGGTTGCGGTCGAAGCGGCCGCCCGGCTGGAGGCTGGTCTGATCCGTTCGCGTGTAGAACCCTTCGATGTGCACCCAGGGCTGCGGCATCCAGCCAATGACGGTGTACGCTCGCAGCGACCGCATCGGGAGCTGGATGAACTGGACGCTCAGCGGCTGGTCGTCGCGGAAGATGAACTCGGTGTCCGAGTAGAAGCGGCGGCTGTTGAACACCGGCATCCGGAATCCGCCGCGGACCTCCTGGTTCGCGACCACGCCGCCGATGCCGAATGCCGGAATGTACGAACGCTCGTACCCGACATGCAGGCTGCGTCCCTCGCGATGGCGATCGACCGACGCGCGGTACGCCGGGCCGGTGCGCGACGCGATCTCCGCGCTGGCCGGCAGGTAGACAAAGCCGCCGCCCGCGCTCAACGTCCACTCGGAAGAAATGACGTAGTCGACTGCCGCCTGGGCGACGTGCAGATCGAACGCGTCGGTCGCGTTCATGAGATACGCGCGCCGGTACGAGTAGTCGGCGCCGACCGCGAGCCGCTCGTCCAGGCGATGGCGCCAGGTCGACAGCGAATCCATCATGTGGCCGCCGACGAGCGGCGCCGAGGCGTCGTCGGGCCGCTCGAACGTCACCTGCTGGATGTCCCACGACGTCGTCACCGCGTTCCGGGAGTCGAGGATGTACTCGGCGCCGGCGCGTGCGTTGAGGGTCCGGGCGCCGTTGTGGCGGAAGGGGATGCCTGCCAGATCGATCAGATCCGTCGTTGGCAGCCATGCGGCGTCGCCGTGCGCGAACCATTTGAGATGGGCCGACTCCTGGCGCGTGAGCTCGGCTCGGGCGTGCTGATCCCATCGGTTCAATTCGTTGAAGGTCTGGTAGTCGAGGAAGCCGCCGGTGTAGCCGGTGCCGAACTGGGTGTGCTGCCCCGAGAAGTGCAGGTCGGCCTCGGGGAAGATCGTGCGGACGAAGTCGGCGTTGTCGGCGCCTATCGTGTTGCTGGCGAACAGCGTGATGTTGTCGTCGTAGGTCTCGCCGACGCCGATGGTCGGCGTGAACGTCCAGCCCGGGCGGTAGGTCTGGCTGGGCGCGGCCGTTCCAATCAGCTCCTGCGCACGCACGCCGGCCGTCGTCAGGACCAGCAGAGCGGCGATCGACGCGATCCGTCTCAGCATCGTCTTCTCCGTTACTGAACGATCACGGTGTCGCCGGCCTTCAAGTAGATCGGCTTCGCGTCGCCGGCGAGCGCGTCCTTGTAGTTGAAGTGGAGCGTCTCCGTGCCGGCGCCCTTGGGGCGCAGCACTTTCACGTCTTTCGTATTAGCGAACTCCTTGAACCCGCCCGCGAGCGCGAGCGCCTGCAGAATCGTGGTCGGTCCGTACAGCTGGACCGGTCCGGGGTGCGCCACTTCGCCCATGACGAATGCGTGCGCCGACGCCGCCTCGACGACGATGACGGTGACGGTCGGGTTCGTGACGTACTCGGTCAGCGACTTGGTCAGCGCATCCCGGAGTTCGAGCGGCG
>DASQHH010000615.1:0-6151 GCA_035632195.1 Vicinamibacterales bacterium | reverse complement strand
CACGATGGGGGCGCAGACGACGAGGAGCACGGCGGCGAGCGTCAGAGTCTTCTTCATGCCGCCATGATAGCCGGGAAGACGCTATGCCCGGCGCTTCCTGAAGGGACGAGTCGGCGTGCGGCCGACCGGAAGGCCGCGGCGGGCCTTTCGGAAGTCGACGCGGGCCTTCGGACGCTCCTCGGCGGCATCCGTGAGGATGACCTCCACGGCAAGTACCGCGCGATCGCCCGACTGCAGCATGTGGCGAATGGAATCATTGAGGATCAGGTGCAGTCGCCGCGCGCTGTCCTGTTCCGCAATGGCGCTTTTGAGCTCCGCTGCCAGGGTTTGCACGCTGTTGAGGACCCTCGAGGGCAGTCCGTACTCGGTGAACAGCTCGATGTTGTCCGACACGATGTCGAAGATCGCCCGGGCGTGGGACAGGAGCTGAGTATCGCTGCTGCGCGGCACGTTGCGACGAATGGAAAACTTCCCGGCCTGCGCGCTGACGATGCGGCCGATGCGGGCGACGGACAGGATCGCGCTGCGGAGCCGGCGGCGCACGTCCCCCCGCGTCCGCGACCACGCGTGTTCCTCCTCGATGGCGCGGGCGTGTTGGCGCGACAGCTTCCGCGTCTCCGCAACGGCGGTATGCAGCTGGACGCGCATGCGACGCCCTCCCGGGGAGGCGTCGATGAGCCTCGCGTAGGCCGTCGCGACTGTGTCGCAGCGTTCCTGGGTCTCGTGACGGCGACGGAATTCATCCCGCATGTCAGTCTCCCGGGTGATGAGACGTATAAGTTAGCCGTAAAGTCTACACCGGGGCGGCACGTCGCGAGGGCTTCTTGTGGGAGGGGACGGACCGCAGCCCGCAGGGTGCTGACCGCAACCCGTAGGGTGCTGAGTGCAACCCGTAGGGTGCTGAGTGCAGGCCGTAGGGTGCTGAGTGCGACCCGCAGGGTGCTGAGTGCAGCCCGCAGCGTGCTGAGTGCGGCCCGCAGGGTGCTGATCGCGACCCGTAGAGTCCTGACCGGTGCCCTCGGCCTGCGGACTTCAGCTGGCAGCCTCCGGACCTCGGGTGGTAGGACCCTGACCGCGACCGGTAGCCTGCTGACTTCCGCCGGTAGCCCGCTCACCGCGGGTCGTAGGCTGCGGACCGCTGGTCGCGGCCTTCTGACCGCAGCCCGCAGGGTGCTGACCGCTCCCCGGAGGCTGCGAATCGGGACCTCGAAGGCTGCTAAGACTCGAGGAGCCCGTGGTCGAGCGCGTACCGCATCAACTCGACGTTGCTGCGCATGTGCATCTTGTCGAGCAGCCGGACGCGGTACGTACTGACGGTCTTGACGCTCAGCGCCAGGCGCTCTGCGATCTCCGACACCATCTGTCCTGATCCGATTAGACGAAGAACCTGGTATTCGCGGTCGGACAGCGCATCGTGCGGCGCGGCCGCGGTGTCGCCGCTCCGCACGGCATATCGCCTGCCGCGCCTGATCGCGTCGATCGCCTGCACGAGCTCCGCCGGCGCACTGTCCTTCGTCAGGTAGCCGTTCGCGCCGGCGGCCAGCACCCGGCGCTCGAACTGCGATGCCGGATGCATGCTCAGAACGAGCACCGGCAGGCGCGGGCGTTCAAGGTGGATCCACTTCACGACGTCGATGCCGCTCGCGCCGGGCAGCGACAGGTCGAGCACGACGATATCCCAGTCGCGCCGGCGAAGGCCCATCACCGTTTGCGCCGCGTTGTCCGCCTCGTCGATCGAGACGTCCTTGATGCCGTCGATCAGGATTCGGCGGATGCCGATGCGCACGACGGGATGGTCGTCGACGAGCAGAACGCGAAACATCAGACCGACCGCGATTGTCCGGCGGTCAGCTGCTCGACGATGTGCAGCAGGTCCTCGAGCCACAGCGGTTTGAAGTACAGCGTCGCCCGCAGCTGCCGCAGGCTCACGGTTTCGTCCGCATCGATCGTGTAATCGCCGGTGATGATGGCGATCGGGATGGGATCGCCGCTCTCGAGCTCGCGGACCTGACGCACGAACGCGATGCCGTCGGCTCCGGGCATGCGCAGGTCCACCAGGATGGCCGCGGGATGCTCGTCCGCCAGGGCGCGCAGGCCCGCCCGGGCGTCGGCGGCTGTGGCCACGCGGTAGCCCGCGATCCACAGCATGCGCGCGAACGTCACGCTCACGCCGGGATCGTCCTCGACGATCAGAATGGTGCGATCGCAGTGGGGCGGTGTCATCTTTGTCGCCAGACCCTCCCGCGGACGTTGCGGCAACGTCCCACAAACCTCGCGGCGTGTCGGTACACGCTTGTACCGACGGCGGTTCACGATCGGCGCGGCCCGACGGGCGCCGCGTAGCACTCGCACGCCTGCGACACGAGCGCGGCCCGGTCGCGAATCTCGAGTCGTCCCCGCAGATGGGCGATGGCGCCTTTGCGGCGCAGGTCGTTCAGCGCGACGGTCACGGCGTGGCGCGGCCCGCCGACCATCAACGCCAGCGTCTCGTGCGTGACCGCCAGCGACGTCCGTCCCGCCTTGTCCGCGGCGACGAGCAGCCAGCGGGCGAGGCGCTGGCGGTGCGAGTGCACCCGGTTGCACGCGGACGCGGTCAGCAGCTCGCGCGTGCGGCTGCCGACGTGCGCGAGCAGCACACGGCGCACGATCGCCGATCCTTCGAACAGGGACGTCAATCGGCCCGCAGCGACGCGGCGGCCGCTCACTTCGACGAGGACCAGCAGCGAAAGCGAATGCCGGTCGAACCCGAACAGCGCGCCGAGTCCGAGCATGCCCTCGGCGCCCACCGCAGCCACCGCCAACTGATGGCCGGAGCGCATGTGACTCACAACCGAGACGACACCGGAATCGGGGAACAGCACCTCCGACACGCGATCGCCCACGCGCGCGATCGTGTCGCCCACGGGGAGATGTACGAACGACGCGTCCGCCAGCAGCGCCTCGCGCTGGTCGGCCGGCAGTTGGAGGAGCAGTTGATTGGTCACGTCGAATCGGCTGCAGATCAATTGGACAGCGCCTGCGGCGGCGGCGCCATTCGTACGAGTGCTGATTCCCGCGTGGATGAACCCTTAAGGCGTCCTAGGGGCGAACTGCCGCCTGGGCGGCGCGGACCGGTCGGGCATAACATGGAGCTCGGTGGCTCGATCCGGATTCGCGTCCGACGGCGAAGTCCTCAGCGGCGAGCGGCGCGTCCTCGAGCTCATCGCATCCGGCGCCGGGCTCGAGGAAACGCTCGATGCGTTGTGCCGCTCGATTGACGAGGCCAGCGGCCTCATCTCCATCGTCATGCTGCTCGACCGGGAGGGCGACCGGTTGAAGCTCGCCGCCGGGCCGCGGCTGAACCCGGAGTGGCGCGCGACCATAGCGTCGTTCCCGGTCACGCTCGAGACCGGCACGTGCGGCACGGCCGTCATCCGGCGCGAACAGGTGATCGAGCCCGACATCCCCGGCAGCCCGCTGTTCAGCCAGTGGCGCGCTCTCGCTCGCGCCGCGCATTTCGACGCCGCCTGGTCGACGCCGTTCTTTTCGAAGGACGGCAGGGTGCTCGGCACGTTCGCCGTCTTCAGTCCGGCGAAAGGGCTGCCGAGCGCGGAGCACCTGAATCTCGTCGCGCGCGCCACGCGTCTCGCCAGCATCGCCGTCGAGCGCCACACGACCGAACGGGATCTACGCGAGAGCGAGCTCCGCTTCCGGCAGATTGCCGATCACATCCACGAAGTCTTCTGGTTGAGCACGGCGGATCTCGGCGCGATGCTGTACGTCAGTCGGGGCTACGAGACGGTCTGGGGCGCGAGCCGCGAGAGCCTGTACCGTGAGCCGAGCTCGTGGCTCTCGGCCATTCATCCCGACGATCGGCCCCGCGTCAAGGCGGTCATCGAGAAGGAGCGCGAACGCGGCTTCGAGGTCGAATATCGCATCGTCCGTCCCGACGGCGAGACGCGCGCGATCTGGGACCGCGGATTCCCGATCCGCGACCGATCGAATCAACTGTACCGCGTCGCCGGCATTGCCGAGGACGTCACCGGGCGCCGGCAGGCAGAGGAGGCGCTGCGCCGGAGCGAGCAGCTCCTGCGCCTGGTCCTCGAGGCCATTCCGGTGGGTGTCGCGTTCCTGGGCCTCAACGGCGACATCATGCTGAACAACACCGCGTCGGACCGCATCTGGGCGAACGCGATTCGGCCCGGCGCGGAGCGGTATGCACGGACGCGCGGCTGGTGGCATGAGTCGGGCAAGCCGGTGGAAGGGGACGACTGGGCGTCGGTGCGGGCGCTGCGGCAGGGAGAAACGTCGCTCAACGAAGTCATCGACATCGAGGCGTTCGACGGAACGCGCCGCGTGATTCAGAACTCCGCGGTCCCGATCCGCGACGAGCACGACGCCATCGTCGGCGCCGTCGTCGTGAACGAGGACATCACGGCCCGCAAGAAGGCGGAGCGCGACCTGGAAGCGACCGCGACGCAGATGCAGGCGCTGGCCACGCGGCTGCTGCAGGCGCAGGACGAGGAACGCCGGCGCATCGCGCAGATGCTGCACGAAACGACGGCGCAGGACCTGGCGGCGCTCAAGATGCTGCTCGCGCGCGTGCAGCGGACGTCGCCGCAGCTCTCGGAGGCCGAGAAGGACCTGCTCGCCGAGATGGTCGTCATCACCGACCGGTCGATGGAAGACGTGCGGACGCTGTCGTACCTCCTGCATCCGCCGTTTCTGGACGAAGGCGGCCTGCTCTCTGCGCTTCGCTGGTACGTCGAAGGCTTCGCGCGACGAAGCGGTATCAAGGTGGAGCTCGACGTGCCGCCGGATTTCCCGCGCCTGCCGCGCGACGTCGAGACGACGCTCTTCCGCATCGTGCAGGAGGCGCTCGTCAACGTTTACCGGCACGCCGAGAGTCCGACGGCGCGGATTCGCCTGGCGGTCGACCCGGGCGACCATAACGTGACGCTCGAAATCCAGGACAGCGGACGCGGCATGCCGTCCCGGATCGCCGCGCGCCTGTCGGCGGGCGAGGGGGCGCTCGGCGTCGGCATCGTGGGCATGCGGGAGCGCGTCAAGCAGCTTGGCGGGACGCTCGACATCGAATCCGGCGACCGCGGGACGCTGGTGCGCGCCGTGTTCCCGACCCTGGCGGGTGCGGCATGAGCGCGCTTCGCATCCTCATCGTCGACGACCACGCCGTCGTGCGCAGAGGCGTGCGCGCGCTTCTCGAATCGCAGCCGCAGTGGGAGATCGCGGCGGAAGCCACGACGGGCCGCGAGGCGGTGGAACTGGCGCGGCGTCTCCGGCCCGACATCGTCATCATGGATCTGAGCCTGCCGGAGCTGAACGGACTGGACGCCACGCGGCTGATTCTGAAGGATGCGCCGGGCAGCGAGGTGCTGGTCCTGACGATGCATCACTCGGAGGAGCTGGCGCGAAACGTCCTGCAGGCGGGCGCCCGAGGATACATCCTGAAGTCCGACGCGGACGAATGTCTGATCGCTGCGGTCGAGAGCCTGCGCGACCACAAGCCGTTTCTGACATCATCGGTCACGGAGTTCGTGCTCGACGACTATCTCCGCCGCGCCGGCGGGCCGCAAGACCTGCTGTCGACGACGGTGACCGCGCGCGAACGCGAGATCATCCAGCTGCTCGCAGAAGGGAAGAGCAACAAGGAAGCTGCGTCGGCGCTCGGGATCAGCGTCAAGACGATCGAAGCGCATCGCGCAAACCTGATGCGGAAGCTGCGGCTCCGATCGGTGAGCGATCTCGTTCGCTACGCCATTCGCAACAACATCGTCCAGGCGTAGAAGCGCGAAGCGTTCAGGCGAGCGAGCGATGTCAGGGCAGGAGCTGCCGTGACACCGGGAACTCGCCGATGCGCGTCCACGCCTGCGACCCGTTTTTCGCGAACAGCTCGACCTTCGCGTCGACGAACAGCGAGTTCTGCAGCAGTTCCTGGTTCTCGTCCGTGCCGGTGTAGCCGAGCGACGACTTGACGGTGATCGTCGGCGTCTCGGCGCCGGGCGCGAGCCCCGTCGAATCGGTGGCGGCCCGGAATCCGGTGCCCCATTCGCGCGACGGTTCGCTGACGCGCCGGAACAAGGCGTTGATTTCGAGCGTCCGCAGCTTCCGGCCGCCGACGTTCCTCAGCTTGAACGACAGCCACGGGACGATG
>DASQHH010000614.1:0-9496 GCA_035632195.1 Vicinamibacterales bacterium | reverse complement strand
TGCCATGCGCGCTCCTTCAGGACCTCGCTCAGCGAGGGCCACCACGAGGGTGGCAAGGATGTAGGGGCCGCTTTCGAGCGGCCCTACTCCGTCGTTGCCCGATCGCCGCCGTTGAACTGGTTCATCACCGCGGCGATCCCGGAGGTGATGAACGTTTCCGCCGCGTCCGCCGCGCGCGTCGTCATGCGCTCGACTTCGGCGGCCTCGTCTTTCTCGAATCGCGCGAGCACGTGGTCCGCCAGATCCCGCCGGTCGTCTCCCCGTCCGACGCCGAGCCGCAGCCTCGAGAACCCGTCGCCCAGATGCGCGATCACCGACTTCAGCCCGTTGTGTCCGCCCGCTGATCCGCGCGACCGTGCGCGGAGCTTGCCGAGCGGCAGCTGCACTTCGTCGACGATCACCAGCAGGTCGCCGACGTCGATCTTGAAGTAGCGCAGCAGCTCGCCGATCGCCTGGCCGCTCTCGTTCATGAACGTCAGCGGCTTCACGATGAGCACGTCGTCTTCGCGGTCGGCGCCGCGCCTGCGCGCGATGAGCGCCGCGACCGGCGACGACTCGAACATGGCGCCGGCGCGCCGGGCGACTTCGTCCGCGACGGCAAACCCCACGTTGTGCCGCGTGCCGCGATACTTCGAGCCCGGATTGCCGAGACCGGCGATGAACTTCACCGCGTCGCTATTTCTTCTTCTCTTTCTCGGGCTTGGCCTCGACCGCTTCTTCGGTCGCTTCTTCCTTCTTGCCCTTCTTGATGACTTCCGGTTCGGCCGGCGTCGTGGTCGCCGCAGCCGCCGCTTCCGGAGTCGCCGGCGCTTCCTCCGCCTTCGGCATGATCACGTGGACGAGCATCGCTTCGCCTTCGGTGATCGCCCTCCACTTCGGGTTCGTCGCGACGTCCCGGACGCGGATGCCCTGGTGCAGCATCAGGTCGCCGACGTTGCACACGACGTGCTCCGGAATGTCGCCCGGCAGGCACTCGACCACGATCTCGCGCCGGACGAACTCGAGGAGGCCGCCCTGCTGCTTGACGCCCTTCGGCTCGCCGCCCGTGATGATGACCGGAATCGTGACCTGCACGGCCTTGTCCATCGCGACGCGGTAGAAGTCCGCGTGCAGGACGTGGTGCGTGATCGGATCCAGCTGGAAGTCCTTGACGAGCACCTTCGCGTCGCCGCCGCCCGCCAGCTTCAGCGAGATCAGCGTGTTCTGGCCGGCCTCGGAGTGAAGGATCTTCAGCAGCGCGCGCGGCTCGACGGCGATCGGCGTCGCGTCCTTCCTGTCGCCGCCGTAGAGGACGCCGGGGACCTTCCCCGACGCGCGGATGCGCCGCGCTTCGTTCTTCCCGAATGAGTCGCGATGTGTGGCTTCGAGCGTAGCTTCCATATGCGTGTCCTATACAAACAGCGACGAAACCGAGGTCTCCTCGTGGATGCTCTTGATCGCCTGTCCGAGCAGGCGGGCGACCGTGAGCACCACGATCTTGCTGCACGCGACGCCGGCGGGCGACAGCGGAATCGTGTCCGTGACGATGAGCTTGTCGATCGGCGACTCTTCGATGCGCTTGATGGCCGGGCCCGACAGCACGCCGTGCACCGCGCACGCGAGCACGCGCGCCGCGCCGTTGTTCTTGAGCGCCGTCGCGCCCTTCGTGATCGTCCCCGCGGTGTCGATGATGTCGTCCTGCAGGATGCAGGTCCGGCCTTCGACGTCGCCGATCACGTTCATCACTTCCGCCGTCCCATCGTCGGTGCGCCGCTTGTCGATGATGGCGAGCTCGGCGTCGAGGCGCTTGGCATACGCCCGCGCGCGCTCGGCGCCGCCCGCGTCCGGCGACACCAGGGTCAGTTTGGGATACCCTGCGTGCTTCAGGTGATCGATGATCACCGGCGCCGCGAACAGGTGATCGACCGGGATGTCGAAAAAGCCCTGGATCTGCGCTTTGTGCAGGTCCATCGTCAGCACCCGGTTGGTGCCCGCCGCGCTCAGCACGTTGGCCACCAGCTTCGCGGAAATCGGAACGCGCGGCTTGTCCTTCCGATCCTGGCGCGCGTAGCCGTAGTACGGCAGCACGGCCGTGATCCGGGCTGCGGACGAGCGGCGGAATGCGTCGATCATCACCGTCAGCTCGATCAGGTGATCGTTGACGGTGCCGGTGATCCGGCCGTCGGCGTCACGGACGGCGCACGTCGGCTGGACCACGAAGACGTCGGTGCCGCGGATGTTCTCGTCGATTTGAAACGAAATCTCGGAGTCGGGGAACCGCCGCAGCCGCGCCTGACCCACCGAGACGCCCAGGAACTTCGCGATCTCGCGGACGAGGTCCGGATGGGCGCTGCCCGAGAAGATCTTCAGTTCGCCGAACCCGGTCGCCGCCATGAATGGATCCAAATCGTGATCCCAGACTCCGGAAACAGTGTGGCTGGGGCGGGAGGATTCGAACCTCCGAATACGGGATCCAAAGTCCCGCGCCTTACCGCTTGGCCACGCCCCAACGCAGCCGACAACTTCACCCACTGTCCCTTCACGCACGGCGAGACTGTCGAGTGGAAACAGACGGCTATCGAGGGCCTAACGCAAACGCTAAGTGTATCCGACGGACTCACTTCGGGGCAAGTGCCTGACACTCGGCCCGGGTCAGCGTCCGGACGATTTCCACGCGCCGCTTGGCCTTCCGCACGCGCTTCGCCGCCCGCTGTGCGGCAGCCGCCGTTTTGAAGAGCCCAAACACGGCCGAGCCGCTTCCGGACATCGCCGCTTCGTTCGCGCCGAGCCGCAGCAGCTCGTCGACGATCCGGGCGATTTCAGGACGCCGCCTGGACACGGACGCCTCGAGATCGTTCGAGCTTCGGGGCGTGAGCCGGCCGCGATCGCGGTCCCACCAGCCGTACGCCTCTTCCGTGCTCACGCCGAACGGCGGAACGACCAGCACGACGTGCGCCCGGGGCAGATCGCCGAAATACACGACGCGATCGCCGCGGCCGAACCCGAGCGCCCGGCCGCCGACGAGAAAGAACGGCACGTCGGCGCCGATTCTCTCGGCGATCGCCCTGACCACGTCGCTTCGCAGCTGCCACCACCGCGCGAACACGCGCAGCGCCGCCGCCGCGTCGCTGCTGCCGCCGCCGAGGCCCGCCTGCATCGGAATGGCTTTGACCAGATGGACGGCGACGCCCGGCTCCCCGTCGCGATGCGTCGCCTTCCACGCAAGCGCTGCGGCGCGCGCCACCAGGTTCGTGTCGTCCACCGGACACGCCGGATCGTCGCAGGTGAGCTCGAACGGGCCGGGTCGCGCGCGGAACGTCAGAGTATCGAACAGCGAGATCGCCTGGAATGCGGTGCGCAGCTCGTGGTAGCCGTCGCGCCTGACGCCCTTGATGCGCAGCCACAGGTTGATCTTGGCAAACGCTTTCACGCGAGTCGCGCGCGGGCGGGTCATCGACGGTCCGATTCCGGATGGTCGCGCGGCGACAGCGGACCGGACTCGCGGAGCTCGTCCAGCGTGATCGGGCGCGCCGTGCGCGGAACCTCGATCTGAAACGCCTCCGGACCGAGCGCCATGTTCGTCTCCACCTGTGCCAGCGTCACCCGCAGATCGAACCGCCTCGGCATCGCGCTGGTGAGCCGCACCTCGTGCGGCAGGCCGTCCTGAAAATTCCGGTACTCGGCGCGCCAGCCGTCCGCGCTCCCGGACGGCGGACGGATGGCCGCTGCCAGACGCCAGGGTGCCGATGCGCTGTCGCGATGCAGGTAGATACGCCCCTGGCCGTCCGGAACGATTCGCCAGTCCGATCCCGATTGCTGCGCTTCGGCCGCGTCGGGTGCGACGGCGCAGCCGGTCAGTACGGCTCGAAGGTCGACCGGATCGAGCGGCACGCCGGCGATTGCCTCGAGCACGTCGGCGGGCTTCCCGTGCTCGAGGATCCGGTCGTCGCGCGGCAGCAGCAATGTCGCCTCGCCGCCGCGCGCAACGAAAATGAACAGTGGAGCGCCAAAGGGCGCCGCGGCTTCAATCCGAACGGATCCCGGCCGCGCGACTCCGACGATCATGCGTCCGCGGATGCGCTGGCCGCCGACCGATCCCGTAACGGCCAGCTCCGCGGTCATCGACGTCACGCGCTGGCACGCCGACGTGGCGTCGGCGACGGCGTCGCGGCCGTCGGACGCCGGCGCGGCTGGAGACGACGGCAGCTTCATCAGCGCCGGCGCGCACCCCGCGCACGCCAGCGCGAGCAGTGCCACGATGCGGCGCATCTACTTTTTCGGGAGCTTCTGCCTGGCGGTTTTGATCTTGCGATCGATGTCCGCGCGGTTGATGTCTTCGCCGTCGCCGGACAGCGCCCTGTTCCACGCCGCGATCGCATCGTCGTAGCGACCGAGCTTGAACAGCACTTCCCCGTAGTGTTCCTGGATGACCGAATTCTTGCGCAGCTGGTCGGCCGCCTGCCGCAGGTTCTGCTCCGCGAGGTCCAGGTTGTCCTTCTTGAAGTACGCCCATCCGAGGCTGTCGAGATACGAGCCGTTCTCCGGCTCGAGCTGCAGCGCTTTCTTCAAGTAGCCGACCGACTCGTCCAGACGTTCGCCGCGGTCCGCGAGCATGTAGCCGAGATAGTTCAGCGCCGGTGCGTTGTCGGGATCGCGTTCGATCAGCTTCCGGAACGTCTCTTCGGCCTCCGGGAACCGCTTCTGCTTGTCGTACATCGCGCCGAGCTCGAACCCGATCAGCGTGTCGTCGGGGAATCGTGCCTGCGCGTCCTGGAGCACTTTGACCGCCTGCGCGCCGCGATCCGCCTCCGAGTACACCTGCGCGAGCGTCACGTACGCATTTGGCTGATCGGAATGATCCTGGACCGCCTTTTCGACGAGCGCGATGCCCTGGTCAGCCTTGCCCGAGTGCCGCAGCGCCTGCGCCTCGAGGCGCAGCAGCCGCAGATCGTCCGGATTATCGACGAGCCCGGCCTTCGCGACGTCGACCGCCGCGGAGTACTTCTTGGCCGCGATGTCCGCTTCGGCGAGGTAGCCGGTCAGGTTCGCATCCTTGGGCGCACGGCGATGCGCGTCTTCGAACGTCGCAATCGCCTTGTCGTGCTGTCCGAGCTCCTGATAGGCGAAGCCGAGATGCGGCAGCAGGATGCCGACGTCGAAGGACTGCTCGCTCGACGCGGCGTGTGCGCTGACGACGGGCGCGAGGTCGTCGACGATCGACTGATACTGGTGCCGTTCCTCGAGCGCCTCGGCGAGCGCGTAATAGCCCCATGGGCTTTCGCCGTTCTGTTCGATGACGCGCCGCGCGGTCTGCTCGGCCGCTGCGCCGTCGCCCAGCCGGCGCTGCGCCTGGGACAACAGGTACAGCACCCGTCCGTCGCCCCCCGGGCCGGTCGCCATTCCCGAGAGCACGTCGCGCGCTTTCTCGAGATTGTCGCGCCCGCCTGCCTGCAGAAGCGCCGACGCGTAGCGGCGGTTGATCTCGCTGCTGCTGCGGCCCATCTGACGCGCCTTGCCCCATGCGTCCGCCGCATCCTTCCAGCGCTGCTCGCGCTCGTAAAAGTCGGCGAGCGCCGCGAGCGTCGTCGGAGACGGATCGTCGGCGTTGCGCGCCTCGAGCCACGCGATGGCGTCGTCGTTGCGGCCGGCGCCTTCGTACGCCTCCATGAGCAGCATCGGGCCGTCCTGCCAGCCGGGCTCCTGCTTGACGAGATCGGCGAGCAGGGGAACCGCTTTTTCGTACTGATGTTCGTGGAGATACAGGCGTGCGAGCGTGGCGCGGACGTTCGGGTCGGCTTCGCCCGCCATTCCGGCGACCGCGAGCTCGAGGTGCTGAATCGCCCGGGCAGCGTTGTCGCCCGCTGGCGCGGACGCGCGCGCGTTTTCGACGCGGCCGGCGTAAATGATGCCGAGGACCCGATTGGCTTCGCGGTTGTCCGGCGACACCTTCAGCGAGCGCTCCGCCGTCGACATCGCCTCCTGCGTCTTGTTCTCCCGCAGATACAGCGCCGCGAGTTCGGCCGGGATGTCGGCGGCCGTCGGATCCAGCTCCATCGCGCGCGTGTACGCCGCAATCGCTCCGGCTTCGTCGTCGGACTCGTCGAGATGATGGCCGAGCAGGAACTGCGAGTAGGCTTCAGCGACGCTGGACTGCGGAGGCGCGGGGGCCTGCGCCGCGGCCGGCATCGCCGTGACGACGAGCGCAACCGCCGAGCATGCGATGCCGGAGAACTTCATATGCTTCAAATTGTTCCACAAACCGAGGGAGGTGTCATATAGTCGCTGCCATGCCCGTCGACCCTGAACTGCTCGAGATCCTCGCGTGTCCCAACTGCAAAACGCCGGTCGCGCTCGTCAAGAACGGCACCGCGCTGAAGTGTGGAACCTGTAAACGCGTGTATCCGATCAAGGACGACATTCCGGTGATGCTGATCGACGAGGCGACGGTCGAGGATTGAGCGTTTCCAGGATCCTCCTGGTGCGCCTGCGCGAGATCGGCGACGTCGTCTTCACGACGCCGGCGGTCAGCGCCCTGCGCCGGCACTTTCCTTCCGCCCGCCTCACCTACATCGTCGAGCCTTCGGCGGCGCCCGTCGTCGAACGAAATCCCCATCTGGATGAACTGATCGTCGCTCCGCGCCGTCAAGGTATCAGCGGCCTGCTGGCGGACGTCGCCCTCGGCCGCCGGCTCCGGCGCGAAAAGTTCGATCTCGCCGTCGATTTTCACGGCGGGCCGCGCGCCTCGCTGCTCACGTGGCTGAGCGGAGCGCGGTCGAGAATCGGATACGACGTCGCCGGCCGCGGATGGATGTACACGACGCGCGTCGCGCGGCCGCGTGAACTGCGGCGGCGTCATTCCGTCGAGAATCAGTGGGATCTGCTGTCGGCGGCCGGCGTCGACGCCAAGCCGTCGCCGGAGGCCTTTCCCGTCGAGATGACCGTGCCTCCGGCGGTCGAGGCGGCCGTGACGGAACGCCTCGCGCGCGCGGGCCTGCGGCCGTCGCAGCAGCTGGTCGTCATTCACGTCAGCGCGGGGAATCCGTTTCGACGATGGCCCTTCCAGTCGTTCGTCTCGCTCGCGACCGGACTGGCGCGAACGCACGCCAACGTGTCGGTCGCGATCACGTCCGGGCCCTCCGATGCTGACGCCGCGCGGCGGGTCATCGACGCCGCTCGCGCCGCGCTCGACACCGATCGGGATCGCGAACGGATCCTGCGCTGCGGCGAGTTTTCGCTGGCAGAGCTCCGCGCGCTGGCCGACCGCGCCTCGCTCTACGTCGGCGGCGACAGCGGACCGCTCCACATCGCGGCGACCTCACGCGTGCCGATCGTCGGCCTGTACGGTCCGACGCTGCCGGTCCGGTCGGCGCCGTGGCGGGGATCGGAATGCGTCAGCGAATCGGTGGACGCCGGCGAGCTCCCGTGCCGCCCCTGCGAGCAGCGCGTCTGCGCGCCCGGGGACTTCCGTTGCCTGACGCGCATCGCCCCGGAGCGGGTGCTGGCGGCCGCCGGGCGTGCCCTGGAACGATCGACGCGCTAAGATTGATGGCGATCATGCAGTCCGCCCTCGCGCTCGAGGCGCCGCGGCCGCTTCGCGATGAACGGTTCGAGCAGCTCGGCATCGCGGCGCTCTTCGCCCTCACGGGCGCCGTCCAGTTTTCGATCGCGATCGCGCAGTTCCTGCTCGGCATCGCGGTCATCTGCTGGCTCGCCCTGCTGGCGGTCCGGCGCGAGCGGTTCGAGGCCCCCGCGTTCTTCTGGCCGCTCGTCGCGTACGCCGGCGCCACGATCGTATCGGCGGCGTTCTCGAGCGATCCGCGCACCAGCCTCGTCGACTGCAAGCAGCTGGTCCTGTTCGTGCTGGTGCCGTTGACGTACCGCTTCGTCGACGGATCGCGCGGTCCGACGCTCGCCACGGTGATCATCACCTGCGCCGCTATCAGCGCGGCGTTCGGGATTTTTCAGTACGGCATCTTCCACTACGACTGGCTCGGGCAGCGGCCGCGCGGGTTCCTCGGCCACTACATGACGTTCTCCGGGCTGCTGATGATTGCCATCGCGATCGCCGTCGCCCGGCTGCTGTTCGCGCGGACCGGGCGGACATGGCCGGCGCTCGTCATGCCGGCGCTCGCGTTCGCCGTCGCGCTGACGTTCACGCGCAGCGCCGAGGTCGGCGTCTGCGCCGCGGTCGCGCTGCTGCTGGCGCTCCGCGACTTCCGTCTCATCGCCGTGCTGCCCGTCGTGGCGGCCGTCTTCTTCGCGCTGTCGCCGCTCAGCGTCCAGCAGCGGTTCGTCTCGATGTTCGACGCCAAGGATCCGAACCGGCTCGATCGGATCGCGATGCTGCACATCGGCGAGCGGATGATCGCCGCGCACCCGCTGACCGGCGTCGGACCGAACATGGTCGAGCGTCAGTACGCCAGCTACCGCGGGCCCGACGCGGTGAACAGGATCAACCCGCACCTCCACAACAATCCGCTGCAGATCGCCGCGGAACGCGGATTGCCGGCGGTCGCGCTCTGGCTCTGGTTCATCGGCGCCGTGTCGTGGGACCTGTGGCGCCGCTACAAGGCGAACGCCGGCGAGTCCGCGCGGTTTCTCGCCGCCGCGGCGCTCGCGACCGTCGTCGCGCTCCTGACCGCCGGACTCTTCGAGTACAACTTCGGCGATTCCGAAGTCCTGATGCTGTTCCTCGTGGTCGTGACGATGCCTGCCGCCGCCTCGCACGTCCGGACGCCCGCGGCCGCCGGCTGAGACCATGCCGTTACCGCCGCTGTCGCCCGCGCGCGCGGCGGACCTGATCGCGCGCTTCGACGGCCTCCGTGTGGTCGTCATCGGCGACGTCATGCTCGACCGCTTCATCGTCGGCCGCGTGACGCGGATTTCTCCCGAGGCGCCGGTCCCGGTCGTCCGTTTCGAGTCCGAGCACGTGCGCCTCGGCGGCGCCGCGAACGTCGCGAACAATCTCTCGACGCTCGGCGCGCGCGCCTTCCTCGTCGGCATCGTCGGCGGCGACGCCGCCGCGGACGGCGTGCGCGGGCAGCTGGCCTCGGCGGGTGTCGACGCAGCCGGCCTCGTGACGGATGGATCGCGTCCAACGACCGAGAAAGTGCGCGTCGTGACCGAGCGCAACCAGCAGGTCGCGAGAATCGATTACGAGCGCGACCATGACACCGACGGCGACGTGCAGGCGGCGATCGTCGAACAGGTCCGCCGCGCTGCCGCCGGCGCGCAGGCTCTGCTCGTCTCCGACTACCTGAAGGGGACGATCACGAGAACCGTCATGGAAGCCGCGCTCGCGACGCGCGCCGCGGGTGCGCCGCTGCTGGTGGACCCGAAGATTCCGCATCTGGCCTGCTACGCGGGAGCAACGCTCGTCACGCCGAACCACCATGAGGCGGAGACGGCGACGCACATCCGAATCCGGACCGACGACGACGCGCGTGATGCCGCGCGGGCCTTTCGACGGGCGGCGCGCTGCGACGCGGCGCTGATCACCCGCGGCGAGCACGGCATG
>DASQHH010000613.1:0-5693 GCA_035632195.1 Vicinamibacterales bacterium | reverse complement strand
GTTGGTGACTGGTGGCGCCGGGTTTATCGGCAGCCACGCGCTCGACAGACTGCTGGCGGAGGGCGCGAAGGTCACCATCGCGGACAATCTATTCTCGGGGTCGCTCGATCATGTGCTCAACGTCTGGTCGAAGCACGGCATTCGCTTCACCGGAAACCGGCAGCAGCCGGTCCTCGAAGCCGACGGGCAGCGTTTCCTGCTGTGCGATGTCGAAGATCTGGCCCAGACGCGGCGCGCGATGGCGGGTCAGCAGATCGTCATCCACCTCGCGGCGGTGTTCGGAGGGCGCGGCTTCGTCGACACGCGGCCGGCCGACTGCTGCTCGTGTTTTGCGATGAACCAGAACGTCTTCAAGGCCGCCCACGAGGCAGGTGTCGAGCGCGTGCATTATGCGAGCACCGCGTGCGTCTATCCCGACGAGCTGCAGAATCAGTACGACTCGAGCTACCTGCTTCGCGAAGAGGACGCCTGGCGCGACGGCTTCGCCAGCTGCGACCGTTCGTACGGGTGGGCGAAGTTCATGGGCGAACTCCAGCTCCGTTCGTTCCAGGAGCAGTACGGCCTGAAGGGGTCCATCTGCCGCTACGTGACGGCCTACGGCGACGGCGAGAACGACACACACGCCATCATCGCGCTGATCAAGCGCGCGGTGGAGCGTCACGACCCCTATGTGGTCTGGGGCACCGGTGAACAGGATCGCGATTTCACCTTCGTCGACGACATCGTCGAGGGGTCGCTGCTCGCGACCGAGAAGATCACCGATGCCACGCCGATCAATCTGGGCACGGCGAAGCGCTACAAGATCAAGGACGCCGTCGCGCTCATCCTCGACATCGTCGGGCACAAGCCGGCGCGGCTGATCTTCGACCCGACCAAGCCGGTAGGCGTGCTGAGCCGGGCGCTCGATAACAGCCGCGCGAAGCAGCTGCTCGGGTGGGAGCCGCGGTTCGATCTCGAGCGCGGACTCCGGCGCACGATCGACTGGTACGTCGCGGCGCGGCCGCAATCGGTGGAAACGCTGGTCTGATGGCCCGCACGTCCGATCGCCGGCCGCTCGTGAGCGTCATCGTTCCCGTGTGGAACGGCGGACGCTTTCTGCGCGAGAGTCTCGACTCGATTCTCGCGCAGACCTACGCACCAATCGAGGTGCTGGTGATGGACGATCAGTCCACGGACGATACCGCGGAGGTTGCGCAGTCGTACGGCGGCAGGATTCGGTACCACCGGCAGTCGGCGAATCGCGGCATTTACGGCAACGCGAACGACGGCATCGCGATGGCCCGCGGCGACTACATTGCCGTGTACCACGCCGACGACATCTACGCCCCCGCGATCGTCGAGCGCGAGGTCGGGTTTCTCGAAGCGCACCCGAAGGCCGGCGCCGTCTTCTCGTCCATGATCATGATCGACCCGGCCGGCGCGGAGCGCGGGCGTCTCACGCTGCCTCCGGCCGTGCGCGGCGATCGATCCGTGGCGTTCGACGTCGTCATCAACACGCTGCTTCGCCACAAGAACTGCTTCCTGATGTGTCCGAGCAGCATGGTCCGCACCGCGGTTTATCGCGAGCTGAACGGATACCGGGACGAGGAATTCCGCAACACCTCCGATCTCGACATGTGGCTGCGCATTGCGAATCGGTACGAGATCGGCGTTCTCGAGGACCGCCTGTTCCGCTATCGATACGGACACGGCAACTCGGCGCAGCGCTACCACAAGCTGCGGACCGATCCGGAACGGTATTTCCGGATCATGGATCTGCACCTGCAGCAGGGCGCTTCAGCGGTCGCCGAACCCGATGCGATTCGCGCGCACGAGGCGCATCGCAGCCAGGATGCGCTCCTGCGCGCGATCAACGCGTATATCCTCGAGCGCCGCGACGAAGCGCGGCGCATTCTGGGCGAAGTGAGGCTCGGCTCGATTCTGGGCAGCGGCGCCGTCGAACGCTCCCGCCTCGTTCTGATGTTCGCGGCGCTGCAGGTGCTGGTTCGGCTTCCGCGGTTCAATCCCGTCGCTCGCGCAATGTCGTGGCGATGGAACGGGGCGGGCCGCCCGAAGCCGGGGCAGCGCGTCCGCTTTGCAGCCTGACCGCTGACATGTGTGGCATCGTCGGAGTCCTGTCGGAACGTCCCGTCGATCCGCGCATCGCGCTGGCGATGCGCGATCAGCTTGTACACCGCGGTCCCGATGCGCAGGGTCTGTGGCTGGACGGCGATTCGCAGGTCTGCCTCGGCTTCCGGCGGCTGGCAATCGTCGATCTCAGCGCCGACGCGAATCAGCCGTTCGTCTCGCGGGACGGACGCTACGTGATGGTGTTCAACGGCGAGATCTACAACTTCCGGGCGCTTCGCCGTGAGCTCGAGGACGAGGGTGTCGAGTTCCGCACGCAGTCGGATACCGAGGTGCTCATCGAATGCTTCCGCCGCTGGGGCGGCGACTGCCTGGTCCGCCTGAGCGGCATGTTCGCGTTCGCGATCTGGGACACCGTCGAACGGCGGCTCTTCTGCGCGCGCGATCGGATGGGCGAGAAGCCGTTCTATTACGCGCAGGTCGGCCGCGAGTTCCTGTTTGCCTCTGAAGTCAAGGCGCTGCTCGCGTGGCCGCGCATGAGCCGCCGGATTCACTTTCCGGCGCTGGTCGACTTTCTGTCGCTCGGCTTCGTCGCGGATCCGAAGTCCATCTGGGAGGATTGCCGCAAGCTCGAGCCGGGCCACTCCATGTGGGTGGACTTCAGCGGATCGGACCGGCCGCGTCCGCAGACGCCCACGTCCTACTGGGACCTGCAGTTCGAACCTGACGCGTCTGTCGATGACTGGGGCCCGCGCATCCTCGACGCCCTCCAGACGGCGACGCGGGAGATGTCGTACGCGGACGTGCCGGTGGGGGCGTTCCTCAGCGGAGGCGTCGACTCGTCCGCGGTCGTTGCTGCGCTGTCGCGCGGCGGTGCGACCGTCAGCACGTTCACGATCGGTTTCGAGGAAAGCGCCTACGACGAGCGTCCCTACGCCCGCGAGGTCGCGCAACTGTACCGGACACAGCACAACGAGCGGCTCGTCGTCCCCGAGAGCGTCGAGACGGCGATGGGAGCGCTCGTGTGGCAGTTCGACGAACCGTTCAACGACTACTCGTATTTGCCCACGTTTTACGTGTGCAAGTCGGCCCGCGAGGCGATCACCGTCGCACTGTCGGGCGATGGCGGAGACGAGATGTTCGCAGGCTACGGCAAGTACCGCCGTTCTGCCCTTCGCGATGATGTGACGCGCCTGTTGCCGCGGTCTGCGAGGCGGATGATCGACTGGGCCGCCAACGGATTGCCCGCATCCAGCGACCTGCGTCGCCGCGTGCGGCACCACACGTCCGATGTCGTCGATGAGTTTACCCGGGCGTTCACTCTGGGATTCCCGCGCGGCGAGCTGATCGGGGCCGCGCGCGGCGAACTGTCGGACTGCCTGCAGGATTACTCGTCGTCGGAGGTCATTCGACCCCTGCTCCGGCGGATGCCGCCCGACCGCGTCGGAACCGTCAACGCCATGCGCTATCTCGACGCCAAACTGACGCTCGCCGGCGACATTCTCGTCAAGGTCGACCGAGCCAGCATGGCGGTCTCGCTCGAAGTGCGGCCCGTGTTTCTGCACCGCGATGTCGTGGCCCTCGCTGCAACGATTCCGCCGGCCGCGCTCGCGACGCGGCGCGAGACGAAGCGAGCGCTCAAAGCCGCGGTGCGGTCGTGGCTTCCTCAGTCAATTCTGTCGCGCCCGAAGATGGGCTTCGCGATGCCCCTGGGCAACTGGATTTCGGACCTGGGCTCGATGACCTCGCGTGCACGATCGGAGCATGTCATGAACGACTGGCTGGATCCGCGTCTGTTGGGTCGGCTCTCGGCGCGCCACGCGGAAGGGACGAACAACACCGCGCGCATTCACAGCCTCTCGTTTCTGCGGCAGTGGTCGTCGCTGTGGCTCGAACAGGGCGCGGGCCAGAAGGTTCTCGCATGTTGAAGTTGAGCGATATTTCGGTCTTCGTCGATCCGGTCACGCCGCACTTCCTGAAGAACCGGCTGTTCGACACCGGCAACGTGCACAACGTCGACGGCGCGCATGCGCCGTACTTCTACCTGAAAGAGCTGTTCACGTCGCAGGGCATCGACGTCAACACGGCCGACTATCTGGTCGAAGGGAAGAAGCGCAACAAGCTCAACGCCTACTTCTCGCTCGGGATCACGACGAACTACCGGCGCCTGGCGCGTGAGCGGGACGTCATCCTGAGCGCCTATTTCACGATGGATGCGCCGATCGTGATGCCGAGTCACTTCAAGGGACTCCGGACCGCCTCCAGGGATTTCAAGCGCATCTACAGCTACAGCACGCCCGAGGCGCTCGCACCGTTCGGCTGCAGAGGGCTCAAGTTCGAGAAACTCCACATTCCCTACTGTTTCGACCGCGTCTTTCCGGAGTTGTGGGCGAACGAGAACCGCAAGTTCCTCTGCCTCCTGAACTACAACAGGCTTTGCCGGCGGACCTGGCGCGAGCTGTACACGGCCCGCCTCGAAGCCTGTGAGTACTTCAGCCGGTTCAACGAGATCGACATGTTCGGATTTGCGTGGGACCGCCTGCCGTATGTGGTGGGCGAGAGTTGGATCCCGGCGACGCTGCGGCGGGTCAGCCGGCTCGTGCAGGAGCGCACCCCGATCCTCAATCGCCATCCCTATCAGAAGCTGATCGACCGCGTGTGGCGCGGACCCGCTGAATCGAAGTACGTCACCCAGAGCCAGTACACGTTCACCATCTGCTACGAGAACATGGACCTCGAAGGCTGGCTGAACGAAAACATCTTCGATTGCTTCCTGGTCGGCACGATTCCGATTTATCTGGGGGCGCCTGACATCACCGACTACGTTCCCGAGAACTGTTTCATCAACAGGCGCCGCTTCAAGACGTACGACGACCTGCGCGCGTGCCTCCACGCACTCGGGCCCGCGGAGATCCGCCGGTACAAGGAAAACGCGCGCGACTACCTCGCTTCCGCGCGGTTCGCGCCGTTCAGGAAAGAGTCCTTCGCGCAGATCTTCACGCGCGCGGTCGAGGAGGACGCCGGCGTGTCCCTTCGACACGAACTGCCGGTTGCCGCCGCATGAGCAGCCGCGAGAGTGCGTTGAGCGTCATGACCGCCGTCGCGGAGTCGCGACCCAGGGATGTGAGCCATCCCGTGGTCAGTGCCGTGCCGGCTTCGGTTCACGCGGCGCGCGCCGTGACGACGGTGGGCGTGCTCCAGATCAGCGTCCTGTTCGTCACGCTGCTGCGTTCGAAGCTCATCGCCATGCTGCTGCACCCCGAGGGCGTCGGCATCGTCAGCACGCTCGATCAGCTGACGCAGCTCGTCGCTCAGGTGTCGACCTTCAGCCTCATCGCCACGCCGACGCGCTTTCTCGCCCGCTCCGTCATCGACGGGCTCGACGCGGTCACGCGCATGTACTCGGTGCTCCTCAAGCTGCTCCTGATTTCAACCGCAGTCGGATGTGCGGGCGCCGTTGCCCTGTTACTGGTAAAGCCGGGGTTGCTGGGGGCGGGGCTGCAGACCTACGGCGGCCTGGCAATCATCGCCGTGCTTGGCGCTCCCGTTTTCGCGCTGTCCGGGTTCCTCGGAAACGTGGCCGCGGCCGTGCGCGGTTACCTGACGACGAGTGTGTATGTGCTGAT
>DASQHH010000612.1:0-3275 GCA_035632195.1 Vicinamibacterales bacterium | reverse complement strand
GGTGATGCCGAAGAGCAGCGCCTGCGCCGTACCGGAGATCGCGCCACAGGGAATCGAGGAAGCCGCTGGTGTTCATGATCACTCTTCTCTGAGCGCTTCCGTCGGCGGGAGCCGCGCGGCGCGCATCGCGGGAACGTAGCTCGCAAAGAGCGCGACCATGCCGAAGCCGGCGGCGGCGACGAGGAGCGTAGCCGGGTCGGTCGGTTTCAGCCCGAACAGCAGCGCCATCGCGGCCCTGCCTGCGGCGACGGCCGCGACGAGGCCCACGGCGACGCCGGCCGCCAGCAGCAGTCCCGCTTCACGCATCACCATGCGGACGATTTCGCCGCGGTCTGCTCCGAGCGCCATACGGATGCCGATCTCGCTGCGGCGCCTCGCCACCATGTACGACATGACGCCGTAGAGCCCGATCGTCGCAATCAGCGCGGCGAGGCCGCCGAAGATTGCGGACAGCGTCGCCATGAGCCGCTCGCGCAGCAGCGACTGCTCGATCTGGTTGCGCATCGTGTCGAAGGTCAGCACGATCCGCGGATTGATCGCCTTGATCGCCGCCGACGCTTCCGCGGTCACGGTCGACGCCGCCGCGCTCGAGCGCACAATCGCCTGCAAGAAGGGCGAAGCGGCTGCCGGATCGGCCTGCGTCGCCGGCAGGAACGCGATCGGGCCGAACGGCTCGCGCATGTCTCCGTACTTCGAATCCTTCACGACGCCGACGATCTCGTAGAGCGGCTGCGGCGTCCCGGGCGCCGCCTCGATCTGGAACGACCGGCCGATTGGATTGTTCCCGCCGAGGTACGTCTTCACGAACGACTGGCTGACAATCGCCACTCTCGCGGAGCCGGCCGCATCGATCCGATCGTCGAAGCCGCGCCCCATGACGATCGGCACGCTCATCGCCCTGAAGTAATCAGCGCTGACGCGGTTGAAGTTCGGATACGTCGGCTGCTTCTTCCCGTCGATCAGAATATTGTTGTTCCAGCCCGTGCCGCTGATCGGGACGATGTCGGCGCGCGCGGCCGAACTGATGCCCGGCAGGCGTCCCAGGCGGTCGGTGATCGCGTCGAACGTCTGCGCCAGCTGCGCCGGCGCTATGCCGGCCTTGCGCGTGTCCAGCGTCACCACCGTAATCCCGTCCTCCGCAAATCCCGGATCGAGCGTCGTCAGGTTGCGCAGGCTGCGGACGAACAGCAGCGCGCCGACGACGAGAACCATCGACAGCGCAACCTGGACGATGACGAGCGCGCGTCGAAGGCCGAAGCGCTCCCGCGAGTCGCTCGATCCGCGGCTGCCCGCCTTCATCGCGGCCGCGGGCGCGGTTCGCGTCGCGCGGACGGCCGGCATCAGCCCGAACAGCAGGCACGTCGCCACCGCGAGCAGCGAGGTGAACACGAACGTCCGCCAGTCGAGCGCGATCGCGACGAAGAGACGGTTGCTGTCGTTGGTCAGGAAATTCACCAGGAAGCGGCTGAGCCCCTGCGCCACCAGCGCGCCCGCCCCGGCGCCGACCGCGGCGATGAGCAGGCTCTCCGCCAGCATCTGGCGCACGACGCGGCCGCGCGACGCCCCGATGGCGAGGCGGACGGCGACCTCGCGGTCGCGCGCGGTCGCGCGCGCCAGCATCAGATTCGCCAGGTTCGCGCACGCGATGAGCAGCACGACCGTTGTCGTCGCCAGCAGTACCCAGAGCGGCGACTCATATTGCCGCCGCAGCGACGAGACGCCGGTGCCTGCAGGAAAGGCCGCGAGCCTGAACGCGAGGTAGTCCCTCGCGTCGTCGGCGGCGTAACGGGGAGACACCGTCTCGCGGAAGAGCGGCTCCGAAAAGGACGCGAGGTGCGCGGTCGCACGCTCGACGGTCCATCCGTCCTTCAGCCGGCCGAAGATCGACAGGAACCACGCGTCGGGCTTGTCCATCCCCGAGCGCGCGCCGCGCGTGAGGGGCTCGGCGCACAGCGGGACGGCGACGTCGAACGTGCGTCCGACTTCGACGCCGAAGAAACCCGGCGGGGTGACGCCGACGATCGCGTACGCGTTGCCGTCCAGCATCAGCGTACGGCCGACCGCGGCGGGCATGCCGCCGAATTCCGATTGCCAGAAGCCGTAGCTGAGGACGGCGGGCGGGGCCGCGCATCCGCGGCGATCGTCCTCGAGCGTCAGCGTGCGGCCGATCAGCGCCGGCACGTGCAGGGTATTGAAGAAGTCGCCGCTCACCCACAGCCCCTGGGCGAACCGCGCTTCGCCGCCGCTGGTCAGGTTGAAGCCGACGCTGCTCCACGCGAACGCGCTCGAGAACGCCTGCTGCTGATCACGGATCCGTTCCCACAGCGGATTGGTCATCATCGGACGGCGGCTCGTGAAGTCGCCCGTCCGCCCGTGAGGCGCGTCGGCTATCCGGACTTCGACGAGCTGCTCGGGATGGTCGACCGGCAGCGCCCGCAGCCGGACGGCGTCGAGCAGCTGGAAAATCGCGGTGTTGGCGCCGCCGCCGAGCGCGAGCGACAGCACCGCGACGATGGCGAATCCCGGGTTCAGCCGCAGGAGCCGCGCACCGTATTTCAGGTCGCGCCACACCTCGTCGACGATGGTGAAGGTGTTCATCTGATAGATGTCCTCGCGCACGATCGCGCGGTTGCCGAGCTTGCGGACGGCGGCGAGGCGCGCTTCATGCCGCGGCATCCCGCGCGCGATGTTCTCGTCGGTCTCGATCGCGACGTAGGACTCGAGCTCGCGGGCGCGCTCCTCGTCCCAGCGACTGCGTCTGAGAAAACGGCTGATTCCCATCGCTCGGCTAAAGCCTCGCGCTCCTTCCAGGCGTCGGTCACGCTAGGTCGCTGGCCGTAATACCCGGTTCACCGCGCGGACGATGGCGTCCCAGCGGGTTGTCTGCTCGGCCAGCTGTTTGCGGCCCGCCGCCGTCAGCCGGTAATAGCGCGCCCTCCGGTTGTTCTCCGATGTCCCCCAGAACGACGCAATCCAGCCGCGATCCTCGAGCCGGTGCAGCGCCGGATACAGCGACCCGTGCTCGACCTGGAGCACCTCGTCGGACTGCCGCTCAATCACGTGCGCGATGGTGTGTCCGTGCGCCGGACCGATCGACAGCGTGCGGAGCACCAAGAGGTCGAGCGTCCCCTGGAGCATTTCCCCTTGAATTGGCTGATTTCCTCGTTTCGGCATCGTTAGGCGATGCTACTCCAGAAGATTATCTAGTGGAATGGTTAGACGGGCGGAGGCGCGGATTGGTTTGCCGGGGGGGTCGGCTCGCGAGCCGCCCCAAC
>DASQHH010000611.1:0-10556 GCA_035632195.1 Vicinamibacterales bacterium | reverse complement strand
GCCGGATCACCTGCTGTTCCTCGTCGGCCTGCTGCTGCTCGGCGGAACGATCCGCCAGCTCGCGGTCGTCGTCACGGCGTTCACGATCGCGCACAGCATCACGCTGTCGCTCGCGGCGCTCAACGTCGTTTCTCCGCCCGCGCGGATCATCGAACCGGCCATCGCTCTGAGCATCGTCTACGTCGGGGCGGACAACCTGCTCGTCAAGGAAGGCCGCGACGTCCGCGCGTGGATCGCGTTCGCGTTCGGCTTCATCCACGGCTTCGGCTTCGCCAGCGTGCTCCGCGAAATGGACCTCCCGACGCGCGCGCTCGGCTGGTCGTTGTTCTCGTTCAATATCGGCGTCGAGATCGGACAGCTCATCGTCGTCGTCATCGTCGCGTCCGCGTTCGCGTGGGTGCGTGCGAAGAACGCCGCAGCCGGACGGCGGCTGGCGTTCGCCGGCTCGATCGCCGTGATCGCGGCCGGCGCGTTCTGGTTCATCCAACGTGTCTTCTTTCCGGGAGGATTGTCATGAGACGGGCGCACCTGCTCGCCGCGCTGCTCGCCATCGGTGGACTCTCGATCGGGGTCCGTGCCTATCAGCAGCCCGCGCAGCAACAGCGGAACATCGACGTCGACAAGGTCAAGGATCACCTCTGGGTGCTGAAGGGCGGCGGCGGCAACACCGCCGTCTTCGAGACAGCCGCCGGCATCGTCGTCGTCGATGCCAAGAACCCCGGCTGGGGCCAGCCGATCCTGGACAAGATCAAGACGCTGACGAGCAAGCCGGTCACGATGCTGATCAACACGCACACCCACGGCGACCATGTGAGCGGCAACGTCGATTTCCCGGCGACGATCGACTTCGTCGCGCAGGCGAACACGAAAGCCAACATGGAGAAGATGGACATCTTCAAGCAGAACAACGGCCGCGGGCTCCCGAAGCGGACGTTCAGGGACAAAATGACCCTCGGCAAGGGCGCGGACGAGATCGATCTCTATTACTTCGGCCCCGGCCATACCAACGGCGACGCCATCGTCGTCTTCCCGGCGCTGCGCGCGGCGCATACCGGCGACCTGTTACAGGGCAAGTCGCTGCCGCTCGTCGACCCCGACAACGGCGGAAGCGTGCTGCACTACCACGAGACGCTGAACAAGGTGCACAAGGGGATCAAGAACGTCGACGTCGTCATCAACGGCCACAGCAACACCACGACGACGTGGGCCGACCTGCAGCAGTTCGCGGAGTTCAACCAGGACTGGCTGGCGTGGGCAGAGGCGGGACTCAAGGCCGGCAAGACGCCGCAGCAGCTCGCCGACGAGGGATGGAGCGTCCCGGCCAAATACGAGGGCTACGCGAAGACCGTGGCCAATCCGAAAACACCGCCGGCCAACCCGCCGCTGTTCGGTGGACTGACCGGGCGCATCGACTATCTCGCCAAGGAGTTGAAGAAATGACGCGCACGATCACGCTCGCCGCGCTCCTCACGATCGGCACCCTCTCGCTGGCGGCGTATCAGCAGCCTGCGCAGCCGACGGGACCGAAGGTCGTCGAGGCGCAGAAGATCAAAGACAACCTGTACATGCTGACCGGCAACGGCGGCGGAGGCAACACCGCCGTCTTCATCGGCACCGCCGGCGTGACCGTCGTCGACGCGAAGAATCCCGGCTGGGGCCAGCCGATCCTCGACAAGATCAAGGAGCTGACGCCGAAGCCGGTCACGACGTTGATCAACACGCACACGCACGGCGACCATGTCAGCGGCAACGTGGAATTCCCGGCGACGATTGACATCGTCGTGCAGGAGAACACGAAGACCAACATGGAGAAGATGGACATCTTCAAGCAGCACAACGGCCGCGGCCTGCCCAAGCGGACGTTCAAGGACAAGATGACGATCGGCAAGGGTGCCGATCAGGTCGACCTCTATTACTTCGGCCGCGGCCACACGAACGGCGACGCGTGGATCGTGTTTCCGGCGCTGCGGGTCGTCCATGCGGGCGACATCTTCTCCGGCAAGAACCTGCCGCTGCTCGACTACAACAACGGCGGGAGCGGTGTGGAGATCGGCAGCTCGCTGGCAAAAGCGCACGCGGGAATCAAGAACGCGGACACGATCATCACCGGCCACAGCACGACGATGACGTGGGCGGATCTCGCCGAGTACGCGCAATTCAACAAGGAGTTCCTCGCGTACGTGCAGGCCGCGATGAAGGCCGGCAAGAGCGCCGACGACGCCGCGGCCGGCTGGAAGATCGCGGACAAATACAAGGGTTACACGATCGCCGAACCGCGGCTGAAACAGAACGTCACGGCGATTTACGGTGAACTGAAAAAGTAGGGGCGGGGCCTGCTCCGCCCAACCATTTTCCGCACGCGTCCGTCTAAGGCAGGCGAGTCTACAAGGTAGACTCGCCGCATGGCGACGTATCTCGGTGAGTTCGAACAGCTTGTCCTGCTGGCGGTGCTGCGGCTCGGCGCCGGCGGCCACCCCGCCCGCGCCCCCGATGTCGCCCGCGAGCTCGAAGCGCGCGCCGGCCGCTCGGTCTCGCGCGGCCCCCTCTACACGACGCTCGACCGCCTCGAAGACAAAGGCCTGATCCGCTGGAAGCTGGCCGCGGGAACCGAGGTTCGCGACGGCCTTCCGATGCGTCTGTACTCGGTGACCCCGGGTGGCCTCGCCGCACTTCGCGCCTCCAGGGACGTTCTACGCCGCATGTGGCGCGGCCTCGAGGCGGCGCTCGGCGCCGAATGAGAGCGGGTTCACGGTTCAAGGTTCACGGTTAACGGTTACGGGGTTCACAGGGTTCTTGAATCCAGAACCCGAACCCGAACCGGAACCCGAACCCGAACCAAGAACCCCGTCGAACCCTGGAACCGTTAACCTTGAACCTTGAACCTTGAACCTTGAACCCCTTCCGTCGCCGCCTCGCCTCGCCCTGTGGCTGCTGGACCGCGTGCTGAGCGGCGACGCCGGCGACGCGGTCCGCGGCGACCTGCTCGAGGAATTCAGGCGCTGTGACGACCGGCGTCGTGCGCGGCGGCGCTATTGGCATCACGCGCTCTCGATTGCGTTCCGATATCGGCGGCCGGCCACTGAACAGGAGCGCGAGCCTTCAGGCACGCGCCGGGAGCGACTGTCCATGCTCGAATCCATCTGGTACGACGCGAAACACGCGGTCCGCTCGTTCGCCAAGGCGCCGGCCTTCACGCTGGCGGTCGTCGCGACGCTCGCGCTCGGCGTCGGCGCCTCGACGGCGATCTTCTCGCTCGTGCACGGAATCCTGCTCGATCCCCTGCCGCTGCCCGATTCGCCGCGGCTCGTCTACGTGAACGAGGTCAACAAGCGCGGCCAGAACATGTCGACGTCGTGGCCGAATTACCTCGACTGGCGCGCGCGCCAGCATTCGTTCGAATCCCTCGCCGTCTCGCGCGAGGAGCCGCTGACCCTCACCGGCTTCGATCGCGCGCGGCGCATCCGCGCGCGGCGTGTCACCGGCAACTTCTTTCAGACGCTGCACGTCACGCCGGCTCTCGGCCGCGCGATGACCGACGACGACGACAAGGCCGGCGCGGCACCCGTCGCAATCGTGACCGACGGCTTCTGGCGGACCACGCTCAGCGCGGACCCGGCCGCCGTCGGACGCATCCTGCAGCTCGATCAGACTGCGTACACGATCGTCGGCGTCCTGCCGGCGGGATTCGAGTACTTGCGGCCCTACGATCTGTTCGTCTCGATCGGCCCGTCCATCAACGACGGCTATTTGAACCAGCGCGGGAACCACAACGGCTTGTACGCCGTCGGGCGCCTTCGTGACGGTGTCACCGTCGAAGCCGCGAACGGTGAAATGCAGGCGCTCGCGACTCAGCTCCAGAACGAATATCCGGGCGTCAACACGAACGTCTACGCGACGGCAAGACCGCTGCAGGACCAGCTGGTCTCCGGCGTCCGTCAAACGCTGCTCGCGCTGTTCGGCGCGGTCGGCTTCCTGCTGCTCATCGCCTGCGTGAACGTCGCGAACCTGCTCATCGCGCGCGGCGCCGCCCGGCGCCACGAAATCGCGGTGCGCGCCGCGCTCGGAGGCGGGAGGGCGCGGCTCGTCCGCCAGCTCCTCGTGGAAAGCACGATCGTGTCGGGGCTCGGCGGTGGCCTCGGGATCGCCGCCGCGGCCGTGCTGCTCCGCGCCCTGGTCGCCGCGGCGCCCGACGGCACGCCGCGAATCGCTAACGTCGCGCTCGATCAGGCGGCGCTCCTCTTCGCGCTCGGCGCCGCCATGGCCTGTGGCCTGTTCTTCGGCGCATTCCCGGCCCTGCAGGTTTCGGGGGCCGATGGCCAGACGGCACTCGTTCGCGGCCGGGCCGCCGGCTTCTCCTCGCAATCGCACCGCCTCCGCCGCGCCCTGATCGTCGTCGAGTCCGCGCTCGCGCTGATGCTGCTCGCCGGCGCCGGACTGATGATTCGTACCGTGCAGGAACTGGTGCACGTCGATCCCGGGTTCCGCCCGGACCACGTGATCACCACGCAGTTCACCCTGTCCGGCAGCCAATGGACCGACGAGCGGCTGTCGGCGTTCTACACGGATCTCACCGCACGCCTGCGCTCCGTTCCGGGTGTGAAGAATGCCGCGCTGGCGTTCGTCCTGCCGATCGACGGCTCGCAGTGGAACTCGATCTTTATCGCCGGCGACAAGCCGGTGCCCGATCGGGCGCACCTGCCGTCGGCGGCGTTCACGCCGGTCAGCGACGGGTTCTTCGACACGCTCGGCGTGACCCTGCTGCGCGGACGGACGCTCACCGCCTCCGATGCGGCCAAGTCGCTGCCCGTCATCGTCGTCAACGAGACGCTGGCAAGGCGCCTGTGGCCGGGAGAAGATCCGATTGGCAAGCGTCTGAAGCAGGGATGGCCGGAGGACAAGGGCGATTGGCGCGAGGTCGTCGGCATCGTCGCCGACACCAAGTTCAACGGCCTGATCAACGAGACGCCGATGCAGGTGCTCCTGCCGCTGCCGCAGGTGACGATGCGCACGCTCGCGATCGCCGCGCGGACGACCGTCGATCCTTCTTCAATCGTCCCTGCGATCGAATCGACCGTGCACGGGCTCGATCCGGATCTGCCCTTGTACCAGACGCGGACGATGGACACGGTCGTCTCGGCGTCAATCGCGCGCCAGCGGCTGTCGCGCGTCGTCTTCGTGACGTTCGCGGTGGTCGCGCTCGTGCTCGCGGCGGTCGGCATCTATGGCGTCGTCGCGCAGGGCGTGACGGAGCGCACGCATGAGATCGGCGTCCGCATGGCGCTCGGCGCGCAGCGCAGGAGCGTCGTGCGTCTCATCCTGCAGCAGGGATTCTCGATGGCGCTGGTCGGATCCGTGATCGGGCTCGGCGGCGCCGTTGCGCTGTCGCGCTCAATCGAAGGGCTGCTCTTTCAGGTGGCGCCGACCGATCCGGCGACGCTCGCAGCCGTCGTGGCGGTGCTGCTCGGCGTCGGCGCAGCCGCCTGTCTGGTACCGGCCTGGACGGCGGCGCGGGTCGATCCGATTCAGGCGCTCAGAACGGAATAGGGTTCACGGTTCAAGGTTCACGGTTCACGGTTAACGGTTACGGGGTTCACAGGGTTCTTGAATCCAGAACCCGAACCGGAACCGGAACCCGAACCAAGAACCCCGTCGAACCCTGGAACCGTTAACCGGGAACCTTGAACCGTGAACCTTGAACCCTATTCTGTGCGCAACGCGTCTAGCGGCGCGATGCGCGTGGCGCGGCGCGCGGGGATGTATGAGGCGGCGATCGCGGCTGACGCGAGCAGCGCGGACGCGGCGATCAATGCGACGGGATCGAACGGGCTGACGTGATACAGCAGCCCGCTGACGATCTTCCCGATGCCCGCCGCGATCAGCAGACCGACCGCCAGACCGGCGGCCGTCGTCCTCACGCCCTCCCCGAGCACGAGCCGCGTCACGTCCGCGGCGCTCGCGCCAAGCGCGACGCGAATCCCGATTTCGCGGGTGCGCCTGGCGACGTCGTAGGCCTTGAGTCCGTAGACGCCGATCGTCGCCAGCAGCAGCGCCAGCACGCCGAACGTCATGAACAGCGTCGCCGCTGCGCGGACGCTCCATTCGGTGATGCTGCGATACCGGTGATCCGCCATCGTTCGCGCCGTCAGAATGGGCGACGCCGGATCGAGCGCGTGAAGCTCGCGACGCACCGTGCCAAGCACGGCCGTTTCGGGCACGCCGGGCGCCGTCCGCACGTGGATCGTCATCATCGCCCGGAACAACGACCCGCTCGGCACGAAGACGTGCGGGCCGAACTGCGTGTCGAACAGATCGTGCTTCATGTCGCTGACGACGCCGACGACCGTCAGCGCGCGCGCAGGACTGCCGTCGTTCTCGCGGCCGTTGACCAGAACCTGCCGGCCGATCGGATCCTCTGCGGGAAACAGGCGCTGCACGAGCTGACGATCGACGATGACGGCCGTCGACGTCGAGCCGGCCTGCTCCTCGGACGCGGCGAATTCGCGTCCGCGCAGCACCTGCATCCCCATCGTCGCGATGTACTGCGACCCGATGATGTTGAATTCCGCGGTCACACCTTCGTCCGACGGCTTCACGCGCACGCGGCGCCCTTCCTGGAACTCGCCGAACGGAACGATGGAAGCGATCGCCGCGCGCTCGACGCCGGGCAGCGACCGCACGCGCGCGAGCGCGTTGCGGTAGAACGCCGTCGTCCGCGACTCGTCATAGCCCGCGAGGCTCGGATCGAGCGAGACAATGACGTGGCGATCGATCGCGAAGCCCAGATCGGCCCCGGACGCGTTGATCGCGCCCCGGACGAACAGTCCGCCCGCAGCGACGAGCGCCAGCGACACCGCAATCTGACCGACGACCAGCAGCGGCCCGACGCCGCGCCGGCGCGTCAGCGGACTCGCCGCGCCGACGTCACCCTTCAAGTCGCCCTGTACTGTCGGGCGGGACAGCGCCCATGCCGGGCCGAGCGCGAAACACAGCGTGCTGAACATCGCAAACGCCGCCGCGGCGACGATCGTCATGGACGAGGGCTCGAGCACCACATCGATGCCCAGGGGCAGTACACCGGCGAGCCACGCCGTGAGCGCGCCGGTGGACCACCAGCCCGCGACGAAACCCGCCGCCGCGCCGGCGATGGACAGCGTCAGCCCCTCGACGAGCAGCTGCTGCATGATTCGTGTCCGGCTGCTGCCGAGCGCCTGACGGATGGCGATTTCCCGCCGCCGGGCGGCGCCGCGCGCGAGCAGCAGGTTGGTGAGGTTCAGGCACGCGACGACGAGGACGAGCCCCGCCATCAGCATCAGCATCCCGGACACCTGCACGATCGGGTTGCTCAGGTCCGGCCTGGAGCTGACGCTCATGCGCGGCAGCGGTCCTGCCAGGAACGTCTGATTCGCGTCGCTCTCGGGATACTGTGCCGCGACACGTTTTCCCGCTTCGTCGAGCGCCCGGCCGGCCGCATCGGCGCTCAGGCCCGGCCGGAGAATGCCGGCGAGGTTGAGCACGACGTTGCCGCGGTCGGTCAGCCCCGTCGTCCTCTGCTTGAACATCTCGTTGACGACGGCGTCGTAGCTGCCGAGCGGGAACCACCACTCGGGCGAAATCAGCGCCATGGTGCCGGCGAATCCGCGCGGCGCGACGCCGACGACGGAATAGTCGATGCCGTTGACGCGCACGGTGCTGCCGACGAACGCCGGATCGAGGCCGTTTCGGCGCCATGTCGAGTACGAGGCGATGGCCACGCGGGCATTCGTGCCGGGACGCTCTTCGTCGGGGGTGAACTCGCGTCCGGCGACCAGGCCCACGCCGAGGGTGCGGAAGTAGTTCGAAGAGACGATCGCCGCGAACGTCTGACGGCTGACGGTGCCGTCGGCGTTCGCAACGCCGACAATCGAAAACGTGTGCGCCAGCAGCGCGTCGAAGATGTCCGTGCGCGCGCGCAGATCGGAATACGTCGGATACGAGAAGTCGCGGTAGCGATCGGGTTTGGTGCGATCGCGGCTGAAGACGCCGACGGCGCTTTCGATGCGTCCCGGCCGCGGCCGGAACACGAGCGAGTTGACCAGCGAGAAGACGGCGGTGTTGACGCCGATGCCGAGGGCGAGCACGAGCACCGCGACGGCGGTGAATCCCGGCGTCCGCCGGAAGAGACGAATGCCATGGCGGAAGTCCCGGATCAGCGTCTGCATGACAGTTCTCTACGTTCGCGAAGCCCTCAACGTTCAGGCGCGCCGAAAATGGTCGTCTGAGGATGGAACTCCGACCACGCGAACCAGTATTCCGGTTCCATGATCAGCGGCTCGAGCCGGGCGCCCTTCAGCGTGCCCGACGTGCAGCGGCCGTACGCATCCCACCGCGACCGGGTCTCGCGGTCGATGAGCTCGGTCGCGCCGGCATTCGCTTCCCCGAACGTCAGCGGCCTGCCGTTCGCGCGCGCGACGAAGGCCGTCGTCGTGTCGGACTTCGGCTGGTGCACGACGAGAACCGGATCGCCTCCGAGCTGTCCGTTCACGACCCGGACGCGGTCGAGCGCGTCGAGCGGAAATGCGCGGCTCGCCCCATGCACGGTCAGTCCGATGATTTTCGTGTAGGCCTTCAGCCGGTCGTCGCGCCGGACGACGTCGTCGGGCGCGGCTTTCTCCAGCGAATAGCCCGCGCGCAGCTGCGCGTTCTTCGCGGCAATGCGATCCGCGTAGCCCGGCAGCGGCTTGAGCACGAGCGTGTCGGGATGCAGCCGGTGCCACTCCTCCCAACTCGTCAGCAGGAACGGATACAGCTCGAGGTGCGCGCCCTTCAGCGGTCCATCGATCGCTTCGAGGCTCGACTGCTGCCAGCGGCTGCCGGTTTCCGTGTCTTTGAAGACTTCATTGCCGCCGACCACACCGGCGTTTTCCATGACGAGATTCTTCCCGCGAGCCTGGGCCCTGAACACGAGGGCCGTGTTGCAGTAGCTTCACCACGTGACGGCGATCGGGCCGTCCGGCGAATCGTCTTCCACCAGGCCGTGCTGCGCGAGGATGCCCGCCGGATATGCCTTCGGAGCCTTCCCGCCCGTGACGCCGATGACGCGGTCGTCGGGATTCATGAACGTCGCTGCCGCCGGGGAGATGAACTCCGGACTGTGGACGGCGGCATACGGCAGGCTGGCGCCCTGAGCGAACACGGCAACGGCTGCGAGGATTGCGGCTCTCATAACGTCACTTCCCGACGGTGAACGGAACGGACGCGACGTCCTTGTCCCACAGGAGGGTGATCTTTCCGCCGGCGTCGCTCATGTCGCTGAACTCCCACGTCAGCTGCTCGAACGACATCACGGTCTTCGAGTGCTGCATCTTCGCCCGGACGACGTCCTTGTCGGATTTGTATTCGTACGCGCCCCAGATTTCGTTGTGGTTGTTCGGATCGTAGCGCTTCTGCGCCACGATCTTCGACACGATGAGCGTCCAGTTGTCCGGCTTCAGGTCGACGAACATCGTGTACGTGCCCGGCGCGACGGTCGTCCCGCCGATGACGAGCGGAACCTCGGTGACGAGCTGCGTCGTGTTGTTTGCACCTGCGCGCCAGACCGGCGCGTCGGGATTGGCAACCTTGCCGTACTTGTCGCCCTGGCCGCCGAACACGTCGCGGCCGCGTTTGATCGGACGTCCATACGTGATTTCGATCCATTTGCCGCCGACGTACGTCGACTCGCCGTTCCGCACTTCCCACTTGCCGCCGACTTGAGCCGAGGCCGTCCCGGCCGGGCTCAGCGGCCTGCCCTGCTGGGCGAGCGCCAGCCCGCCCATGGCCATCGTGCACATTGCCGCCCACATGAACTTGCGCATTCGTCTCTCCTGTAATATCTCGCCGTGGCCAAGCCGTCCGACGACGATCTGACCGTCCGGCTGTCGGCCATGGAAACGCGGATGCCGTCGACGTCGCGGACGCCGGGCGGCCCGCCGACGGGCCGGCTCGCTCCCGGCTCCATTATCGCCGGACGCTACCGCCTCGTCGCGCTCCTCGGCCGCGGCGGGATGGGAGAAGTCTACCGCGCGGAGGATCTGACGCTCGACCACCCGGTCGCGCTCAAGTTCCTGCCCGCGGGCATCGCGGCTGGTGAATCTCATCTGGCGCAGTTCCACAACGAGCTGCGCATAGCCCGTCAGGTCTCTCACAAGAACGTCTGCCGTCTCTACGACCTCGGCGAAGCCGGCGACCGCCGGTTCCTGACGATGGAGTACGTGGACGGCGAGGATCTCGCGTCGCTGCTCCGCCGCATCGGCCGGCTGCCGCACGACAAAGCGGTCGAGATCGCGCGGCAGCTCTGCGCGGGCCTGGCCGCCGCACACGAGCGCGGCGTCGTGCACCGCGATCTGAAGCCGGCCAACGTGATGATCGACGGCGACGGCAATGTCCGCATCACCGACTTCGGCCTCGCGGTCGCCGCGGGCGCCACGGGCATCGAGCGCGCAGGGACGCCGCAGTACATGGCGCCCGAGCAGCTCGCCGGTCAGCCGGCGACGACGCAGAGCGACATCTACGCGCTCGGCCTCATCCTCTTCGAGGTC
>DASQHH010000610.1:0-7267 GCA_035632195.1 Vicinamibacterales bacterium | reverse complement strand
TCGGTCGAGTGAATGCTCATCTGGACGGCGACGATCGTCTTGCCTTCCGCGACCAGGCGCTTCGCTTCGTCCGCCGTGGTGCGGCGCGGGTCGTACAAGCGGTTGTTGATGTCGCGGAAGTGCTCGAGCCGCTTCATGTTCTCCGGCGACGTGATGACCGCGTTCAACATCGGGTGCCCCATCGTCGTGGGGCCGAGGTCCTCGACGGTGATGCGGTCCGACAGCGGATCGACGGCGCGGAAATACGCGGCAATCTGGTCGTAGCTGGCCAGCACGCCATCGCCGCCGATCTTCATCTTCAGGAAATCGGACGGCGTCGGAATGACGGGCCGCCCTGTCTGCCCCGCCAGTCCTCCGGAGAGCATCACCAGGGCGAATCCGAGCGCGGTCAAGTAGCGTTGCATAGTGTCCGCAAGTGTATGAGATTGCAGACCAAATTCAATTCCTCGGATAGACCGGCTCGGCGGCGCCGGACGATGTGCGATTTTGTCGACATTTCTGTGACAAACGCGTGTATCTTTCTGTCCGCGCGACACATAAGAAATCCGTTCTCTTCCCAGGAGGTTACTGTGAGACGTTCGATCTTCCGGGCGGTCGCGACCGCAGCGGTGGTCCTCGCCTTCGGCCTGGCACCGGCAGCGGCGCAGACGGGACAGACGTTCGGCGAAATCGACGGCAAAGTGACCGACGCCCAGGGCGGCCTGTTGCCCGGTGTCACGGTCTCGATGTCGGGACCGGCGGTCATGGGCGTCCAGACCGCCGTGACGAATGAACGCGGCATCTACCGCTTTCCGGCCGTGGCCACCGGGACGTACCAGCTCAAGTTCGAGCTGACCGGTTTCGCGCCGCTCGTCCGCGAGGGTATCGTCGTCCCGGTGCGGCAGACGGTCACCGTCGACGCCGAGATGAAGCTCGCGTCGTTGCAGGAAACCGTCACGGTGAGCGGCAGTTCGCCGACCGTTGACGTCGAGAACACGAAGGTCAGCGCGCGCCTCGATCGCGCGACGCTCGACGCGGTGCCGACGTCCCGGACGATCTTCGGATCGACGACGGTCCTCCCCGGCATGACGATGTCGCGGCAGGATCCGGGTGGATTGAATGCCGCGACGTCCACTGGGATGACCGCGCACGGCGCGCAGAATTACAACCTCAATTACTACGGCGTCACGGCCGACACACCGCAGAACTACGGCTCGATGTACTACATGGACTACGGGTCTGCTGAAGAGATCTCGGTTGACACGGCGGCCATGGGCGCCGAGGTCGGCGGGGGCGGTGGCGCGAATATCAACGTCATCCCGAAGACGGGCAGCAATCAGCTGAAGGGCGACGCGCTCTACAGCATTACCGGCAAGGGCTACTGGACGGGATTCACCGGCAACAACATCACCGACTCGCTCCGGGCACAGGGCATCACCGACCCGACGCTTCAGAAGCTGTACGACATCAACGCAAACGTCGGCGGGCCGTTCGTCAAGGACCGTTTGTGGTGGTTCGGCTCATTCCGCAACTATCACACGATCGAAGCGACGCCGGGGTTCACGACCGTCAGCTCGGACGGCAGCCTGACCAACCCGTTCGAATCGAACCTGCGGAACTACACGACCAGCGGCAAGTATCAGGTGAACAAGAACAACACGTTCTCGATGTTCTGGACCTACAACAAGAAGTTCCAGCCCCACCGGAACGCGGGCGTCACGCAGCCCAATCCGATCGGCACGCTGAACCAGCAGTCGCCGAAGAACCTGATCAACGGCAACTGGGCGTCGGTGATGACCTCGAACACGTTCCTGGAAGTGTCGTCGACCTATTTCCACATGCACTGGCCCAGCGACTGGTCGGACGAGTTCAAGGCACAGCAGGCGAACCTGCAGGTGCCGTCCACGTTCAACAACACGACCGGCGTCTACATCGACGGACCAGAGCCGACCGGCCAGCGATTCCGGGACGCCTACCGGGTGCAGACGAACATCGGCATGACGCACTACATCGACGGCTGGCTCGGCGCGAGCCATCAGTTGAAGACCGGCTTCGAGAACTGGTGGACGCCGACGGGCACCGACACGTTCAACGTGTTCGACGACGTGCGGCTCCGGTACAACGGTCCCGCGACGAGCTGCAATCCGACGGTCCGGACCGGATGCGTGCCGCTCGAGGTGTTCCTCTACAACACGCCTTTGACGCAGCAGACGCGGATGCGCAATTTCGCGGCATTCGTCCAGGATCGCGCCACGTACAACCGCATCACGTTCAACCTGGGGCTGCGGTGGTCGTACTACGACGGCACGATTCCCGCGCAGAGCAACGGCGGCGCCGAATGGGGCGCGGCGTGCGCGAACTGCAACCAGTCGTTCCCCGAGCAGAAGACACCCTACGCCTGGAACACACTCGCGCCGCGCACGGGTGTCGTCATCAAGCTGACGGAGGACGGCCGAAACGTCGTCAAGGCGAGCTACAGCCGGTACTACGAGGTGATGTACACGAGCGAGTACTCGGCCATCAACGGCAACAGCATCAACACCGGCGGCGTCGCGACGTACGCCTGGAACGGCGCCTTCCAGGGGAGCGGCCTGCCGGTGCTCGGCTCGTTGAAGAGCCAGTTCGTTCCGAAGTCGAACGCGATCGATCCCAACCTGAAGGATCCGCGAAACGACGAAATCATGCTGGCGTACCAGCGAGAGGTCGCCAACAACGTCTCGTTCAGCGCCGACTGGATTCAGCGGTGGTTCAACGACTACACGATCGATCAGGACTGCTACGGCATCCCGAACTGCGCGAACGTCGCGACGACCGCCTATGCGCCGACGCGCGTCGTGCAGGACTTCGGTCCGGACAACCTGATCAACACGGCCGACGATCGGTCGCTGACGTTCTACGACGTTACCGCGGCGTACAAAGGCAAGGACACGTTCTTTCACACCAACTGCGGCAACAACGTGTCGGTGAGCTGCACGCAGCGCTACAAGGCGCTGGAGCTCGCGGTCACCAAGCGCATGGCCAATCGGTGGCAGATGCAGGGCTCGTACGTGTGGTCGCGGCTCGACGGCGATCTCGTCCTCGACTACACGAACCCGAACAATCTGCTGCCGTTCGTCGGCCAGGGCCGCGGCACCGTGGATCAGCCGCACGCGTTCAAGCTGCTCGGCAGTTATCAGGCGCCGTACGGTGTAACGCTCGGCATGAACTACCAGGCGCTGAGCGGTCTGCCGTTCGATCGGACCTTGAGCGTGCCGTTCACGCAAGGCACGTCGAGCATCCGCGTCGACCCGCGCGGCACAAACCGCGCGGACTTCCTGAATCTCGTCTCCGCGCGCGCCGACAAGAGCTTCAACATCGGCGGCGGCCGCCGCGCCTCGGTGATAGTCGAGCTCCACAACCTGCTGAACTCGAGCGCCGGGCAGAACAGCTTCGGCACGGTGACTCGAGGCTATGCGAGCCCCACCGACTTCCTGGCGCAGCAGGCCGCGGGCGCGTCGTACTTCGGCCGTATCCAGGAAATCGTGGCGCCGCGCGTGCTGAAACTGGGTTTCAAGTTCGACTTCTGAAGACCAGCGGGCGGACACAGTGTCCGCCCCTGAACACGTAACGAGCGACTGATAACCGGACCGGCGGCAGGGGACTCACCTGCCGCCGGTTTTCTTTTGGTAGACTCGCGCCGCCGATGATTCGCGCGCGGCGCCTCTTTCCCCTCCTGTATGCCGCTTCGGGCGCAGCCGCCCTCGTCTACGAAGTCGCATGGACGCGGATGCTGTCCCTCCAGCTCGGACACACGGTCGCCGCCACGAGCACCGTCCTGGCCGCGTTCATGGGAGGGCTCGCGATTGGCGCCTGGTCGTTCGACTCGCGAGCGCTGAAATCCGTTTCCGCGTTCGCTCAGGACAAGCTCCGTCTCTACGCGGCGCTCGAGATCGCGGTCGCCGCGTGCGCCGTGCTGCTGCCGTTTGCGCTCGCGGCGGCGACGCCAATCCTGGCGTGGGCGTACGCGGACGGAGGCGCGGCCGCCCGCCTCGCGTTCGTTCGCGTCGCGATCAGCGCGGTCATTGTCGGCATTCCTGCCGTGGCGATGGGCGCGACGTTTCCGATCGCCGCCGACTGGTTCGGCGAGGCCGCCGTCCTCTACGCGGCGAACACGGCGGGCGCGGCGGCCGGCGCGGTCGCGGCCGGCTTCTGGCTGATCCCCGCTGTCGGCCTGCGGGCCACCACCGGCGTCGGCGTCGCGCTCAATGTCGCGGCGGCGGCCGGCGCCTGGTGGCTGTCGACGAGAACCACCCCCGCGTTGCCCGAACGCGCGGAGAAGGCGAAGCCTTCACGCTCGAAGGCGCCGCGGCCAGGCGCGCGGCCGCAGCCGGTGCAGCGGCACGCGCCCGTCGATCCGCAGCTGGCATGGATCGCGGTCGGCGTCTCCGGATTCGCCGCTCTCGTGTACGAAGTGGCCTGGACGCGTCTGCTCGCGCTCGTCATCGGGCCCACCACCTACGCGTTCGCGGCCATGGCGGCGGCATTCATCGGCGGCCTGGCGATCGGGTCGGCGCTGGGCACGCGCGTTGCGCACCGGACGAAGCAGCCGGCCCTCTGGCTGTGCGCGATGCTGATCGGCAGCGCATCGGCCGCGGTGCCACTCGCATGGTACGCCGCGACAAAAATGCCGCTGGCGATTGCCGGTCAGGTCGCCGACGAGACCGCCGGGTTTGCGCACATCGTCCTCGTCCAGGCCGCGCAGGTGGCGGTGCTCCTGCTGCCGATGACGGCGGCGCTCGGTGCGACATTTCCGCTGGCACTGGCGGCGGCGAGCAGCCAGGGGCGCGTCGGGCTCGACGCATCGCGTGTATATGTCGCGAACACCATCGGCGCGATTGCCGGCGCGCTCGCGGGCGGGTTCGCGCTCATCCCCGCCTTCGGCCTTCGAGGAACATTCGCCGCGTCCGCGGGCGCCGGGATTGTGACAGCGGTCGCCTGCCTGGCGCGCGCGTCGCGGCAGTCCCGGCGGCCGGTAGTGCTCGGCGCCACCGTGGCGGCGATCGCGTCCGCAGTCATCGTGCTGCTGCCGGCCTGGGACCGGGCTTTGTTGTCCGCAGGCGCCTACAAATACGCTCCCTACCTCGGCACCGCCGACCTCGATCAGATCCTGCGCGCCGGCACGCTCGAGTACTACCGCGAAGGCGCGGCGGGCACGGTCAGTGTCCGGCTGCTGGCGGGCACCCGTTCGCTCTCGATCGACGGAAAGATCGACGCGTCGAACGCCGGCGACATGCTGACGCAGCGGCTGCTGGGACTGCTCCCCGTCCTGATTCACGGCAACGCACGTTCGATTTGTGTGATCGGCCTCGGCAGCGGCGTGACATCCGGCTCTGCGCTGGCAGCCGGCGGCGTCGCGCGCCTCGACGTCGTCGAGATTTCGCCGGAGGTCGTCGCCGCGTCGCGCCTCTTCGACGCCGAGAATGGCGGCGTGCTGTCGCGTCCTGAAGTCCGGCTGATCGTGGGCGACGGCCGGTCCCACCTGCTCCTCGGCTCGCAGCAATACGACGTCATCGTGTCCGAGCCGTCCAATCCATGGATGGCCGGTGTCGCGACGCTGTTTACGCGCGAGTTCTTCGAAGCGGCGCGGCGCAGGCTTGCGCCGGGTGGGCTGCTGTGCCAGTGGGCGCACACCTACGACATCAGCGCCGACGATCTCCGGTCCATCGTCGCGACGTTCGCGTCGGTGTTCCCGGATGGGACGATGTGGCTGGTTGGTGAAGGCGACCTCCTGCTGATTGGATCGCAGGACGGGTCGGTCGCCTCCAGACTGGAGCAGGTGTCGGCGGGCGTCCGGCGCGGCACTGTCCCAGACTCGCTCGGTGCGGTCGGCGTCGCGCCAGCTTCGGCGTCGTTCGATCTGCTGTCGCTCTACGTCGGCGGTCCCGGCGAGCTTACAAAATTCGCCGGGCGTGCGCTGATCCAGACCGACGATCGCACGCGGCTCGAATACAGCGCTCCGCGCGCCATCTATGCGGCTTCGTCGGGCGAGAACGCTGCGACGATCCGGAAGCTCGAACCCGCGTTGCCTCCGGCGGTCGCCAGTGCTCTTCAGTCGGCGACGGCCGCGAATTGGTTGTCGCGTGGACGGATGGAATTGCAGGCCGAGGCGCCCGCCCTCGCCTACGATGCTCTTCGGCGATCCGTCGAAATGGATCCGCACGACCAGGACGCCTTGTCCGCGCTGACCGATTCGGCAGCCGGGTCGGCGCGCCAGGCGGATGAACGGTCCTGGCTCGAGGCGGTCGCGCGCGAGGAGCCTCAGAACGCGGCGGTCCGTATCGAACTGTCTCGTCTCATCGCCGACGGCGGGGACCTCGATGGCGCGGTCCGGACGGCGGCCGAAGCCTCGCGGCTCGCTCCCGACAATCCGCGGACGCTCGAACAACTCGCGTCGGTTGTGTCGGATGCGGGCGATCTTGAACGGCTGCAGCCGGTCGTCGATCTGCTCGCTCAGCGCTTTCCAGCACGCATGGACGGCACGTATTACCTGGCTGCGGTCCTGTTCGGAAAAGGACGCCTCGACGAGGCGATGGCCGCAGCGCAGCGCGTGACCGCGGTGAACCCACGGGACGCTCGAGCCCAGAACCTGCTGGGCGCCGCGTGCGCAAGACTGGGCCGAACCGATTGCGCCCGCAAGGCTTTCGCCGATTCGCTCGCCGCCAACCCTCACAATCCGTCCACCTACGTCAACGCCGGTCTCTTCAGCCTCGACACCGGCGATCCGCAGTCGGCTGTCCGTTATTTCAGCGAGGCGTTGACAGTGGATCCACGGTCCGCGGCAGCGCGAAGCGGCCTCTCGCAGGCTCGGTCGCTGCTCGGCGATCCACGTTAACGTTTCAGAATTCAAATATCCGAATAACCCGGCAACTGTCCGACCTGAGTCCGACCTGAGTCAGACCGCGGTCTGCTTGCGGTCTGACGCGGGTCAGACGCAGAGTTTCACGCGACGGCTGCTCTGGACGACGGTTGTGCCGATATGTGTAGTTGGGCGGCACATAGATTGCTGATGCGTCGCACGGAGGAGTTATGAGTCTCGTTCGGCTTCTGGGCTTCAACACGCTGGCGTGCGGCTGCGTCGTCGGCCGCTACCGCGAGCTGGCCACGAGCCGCGAAGTGACGTACGTCGAGGAAAAGGGCAAAGGCTGCGGCAGCCATTCGCACCGCCGCAATCACACCATCGCGGCCGAACGGCTGGCCACGGTCGCCCCGATCGCTCTCGCGTCGAAAGCGTCATAGCCACACGACCCTG